>NZ_LZKE01000030.1:0-57762 GCF_001672675.1 Mycobacterium sp. E2327 | reverse complement strand
TCAGCGGCCTCGAGTTCATGGGCTGCTGCGCGTTCGCGGTGCTGGCCGAGGAGGCGAAGCGGTGTCGAGAGCGCGGCATCGAGTTGCGCCTGGTCACCTGCGAACCGTTCGTCGCCCGCATCGTCGACGCCTGCGGGCTGAACCGCCTGCTGCCGGTTTACCCGACCGCGGACGCCGCGCTCTCGACACCGCTTCGCCTCCTCGGCCAGCACCGCGAACGCGCAGCAGCCCATGAACTCGAGGCCGCTGACGTCGATGACGAAGGGACCGGGCGGGATGACGATGCTGGCGGCCTCGCCGACCAGCAGGCGCCAGGTGTGCTCGTTGCAGGCGTCGATCTCGCCACCGGCGTTGATGATCACCGCCGCGCCGTTGCGGTCGGTGGTCGCCCGCAGCGTGCTGTGCGGGTCACCCAGCTCGTGGACCAGCCGCGTGCTGAGGCTCAGGTGCGGACTGAAGGTTGATTCCGCAGTAGTCGGGCTCATGAGGGACTCCCTAATCTACCGGCGCCGGGCGCCGGGATGGATGCCCGTCCTTCTGTCTGAAGACAGACGCTGCGCGAAGTGCGCGAATCTCATTTGTATAACGAGACAGGGCGGTCTGTCTACCTTAGGCTGTTAAGAGTATGGTAAGGCCCGGTATGACAAGCGACGATGTCACTCCTGTCATCAGCTCGGCCCGCGAACGCATCCTGACCGCGGCGTATGAGCTGTTCAGCCGGCGTGGGATCCGCGCCGTGGGCACCGACGAGGTGATCGTGCGGGCCGGCGTGGCCAGGGCGACCCTCTACCGCCACTTCCCGACCAAGGACGCGCTGGTGCTGGCGGTGTTGGAGCGGCGCGAGGAGGTCTGGACGCACGGCCTGATCGAGGAGCAGTCCCGGCAGCGGGGCAGCACCCCCGAGGAACAGCTGCTCGCGATCTTCGACGTGCTACACGACTGGTTCCAGTCGCGCGACGGCTACGAGGGCTGCTCGTTCATCAACGTGCTCCTGGAGTTGGGCGCCGACCATCCCGCCGGGCAGGCCTGCATCGCCCACATCGACCACGTCCGCGACATCGTGCGCCGCCGCGCCGTCGCGGCCGGGCTGACCGACGTCGAGGAGTTCGCGTCGTCCTGGCACATCCTGATGAAGGGCGCGATGATGCTCGCGGTGGTGGGGGACCTGGACGCCGCCCAGCGCGCCCGCAAGATGGGCCTCTCGCTCATCGAGGAGCACCGGCCGGTCGAGCCGATCGACATCGGCGAGGCGGTGAGTTAAGCCCGGCCGGCTCAGGGCCTTGAGTGTGAATCCTGGGCTTTCAGTGTGAACTGATGGCGGGATCCGGGCGACTTTCCCGCCCTGGACGCACGCGCAAAGCCATGGATTCACGCTAAACGGCCACGGAGCAGAGCGCGCGCTCGTCCGCCCGGCTTAAGCCGCGTCGGTCGCTTCGGCTTTGCGGTGGTGCTCTTCTTCCAGCTCGGCGATCATCCGCGACGTGCGTTCGCGCAGCAGGATCGCGGCGGTGATGCCGCACACGACGGCGACCACCAGCCCGATCCAGGAGAACCGCTCCAGCCAGCGTTCGGCGGCCATTCCGGCGAAGTACACGAGCGCGGTGGTGCCGCCGGCCCAGCAGATGCCGCCGGAGACGTTGGCCGCCAGGAAGCGCGGGTAGGGCATCTTGAGCGCGCCGGCGAGCGGGCCGGCAAAGATCCGCAGCAGGGCGATGAAGCGGCCGAAGAACACCGCGCGGACGCCCCAGCGGTTGAACAGCTTTTCGGCGAGCGCGACGTGCCCGGGGCCGAAGTGTTTGGGGAACCGCCGGCCGAGCCGGTCGAAGAGCGGCAGGCCGTAGCGGCGCCCAACCGAGTAGCCGATCGAGTCGCCGACCACCGCGCCGATCACCGCGGCGGCGCCGACGCCGACGGGATTGACGGCCAGGTCGTGGTGCGACGACATCAGCGCCGCGCTCACCAGCACGATCTCACCGGGAAGGGGAACGCCCAGGCTCTCCACCCCGACCACACCGCCGACCACCAGGTAGACGAGCAGAGGTGGGATCGACTGCAGCAAAGCCTCCACGTTCATGGGTCAAGGATGCCCGACTGACGGACAAACCGCGCCGTACTCGGTGCGGTCACCGGTTCCAGGCGCGGGCGCTTGGGCACCCGCCCGTCGGCCGAGGATTTGCCGCGCATGCGTCGCCAGACCCACGGCATGAACTTTTCCTGCGTCCAGCGCAACTGCCCGTAGGTTCGGTTCCGGAAACCCAGCCGCGTGGGGCTGCCGCTCGCCTCGGCCCAATCATGGTTGCTGCCAGGCAGATTCAGGGCCTCGGCCGCCGCGGCGGCAAACAGCATGTGGCCCTTGGTAGACGCGTGCACGCGGTCGACGTCCCAGGTGTCCAGGTCGCGCATCGAGGGCGCGTCGTAGAGGTCGACCAGCCGGAAGCCGTATTGGTCGGCGGCGGCCCGGATCGCGTCGTTGATGCGGGCGAGCCGCCCGGAGACGAGCCGGCCGAGCGGGAGGAACTGCGCGACGTTCGGGAAGGTGGTGGTCACCACCGTCGCCGCGGATTCGGCGAGCGCGGCGTGCATGCGATCGAGGTTGGCCAGCGCCCGGCCGAACGAGTTTCCCGGCTGGATGACGTCGTTCATCCCGACGCACACGGTGATCAGGTCCGGCCGCATCGCGAGCGCCGGCGGGAGCTGCTCGTGCAGCACGTCGGCCACCAGCTTGCCGCGAATCGCCAGGTTGGCGTAGTGCAGGCCGGGGTAGTGCGAATCGATCAGTGCGGCGAGCCGGTCGGCGAACCCGAGGAAGCCGACGGTGTCGTTACCGTCCCAAAGGCCCTCGGTCTGGCTGTCCCCGATGGCGACGTATCGGCTGTATCCGGTCTCGGTAGCCCCGTACACGATGCCGAGACTAACCGGTAAGTCCGTTTTCGGCGGCCATCGCATGGCGTGGCGCGGGCGATCCCTCGAGCCCGTCGGCCCCGGTGGGCGCTGCCAGAGGTTGTCCGTTAGCGTCATGCGCGTGGCGCTGCCATTGAGTGTCAATGTAATTCGCTCGCCGGGCCGCGCGGGTGTGGCGCTAGGCGCCGTCGCTACGGCAGCGGTGTTCGTGACGGGGCTGCTGTGGGCCAAGTGGGCGCCGTATGCGACGAAAGCGCTGAGGGCCCGGCGAACCCATCACTGGCCGGGATCGAACATCCTCACGGTGGGCGGCGTGCACAGTGGCGACGCCCCGACCTGGCATGCGGCGACGACGTTCTTCCACGCCTACGTCCTGTCCATTTGGCAGGCGCTGGTGGTGGCGCTGCTGATCAGCGCGTCGGTTCAGGCTTTCATACCGCGCTCGTGGTTGCCCCGCCTGCTGAACCGGCGCCGCCTGGTCTTCAGCGCGGTGGCCGGCGGCCTTGCCGGCATGCCGTCGATGATGTGCACGTGCTGCGCCGCCCCGGTCGCGGTCACCTTGCGGCGCAACGGGGTCAGCCGAGTCGCCGCGATCGCGTATTGGTTGGGAAACCCGGTGCTGAATCCCGCGGTGCTGGTGTTCCTGGTGTTCGTCGCGCCGTGGCAGTGGGCGCTGACCCGGTTGGTGGTCGGGATCGCCGCGGTGGTCGGCGTCGCGACTGTCGTCGGCCTGGTGACGCGGTCGCGGCGCGTTCCGCCGCCCGAGACGCCCGCGCTGACGCCGCAGCCCTGGGCGCCCGCCCTAAGCTTCGCGCGAGCCCTGCTGCGCTTGTGCCTGGTCCTGCTGCCCGAGTACGCCGTCCTGGTGCTTGCACTCGGTGCGTTCCGCGGCTGGCTCCTCTCCCTGACCCACCTGCAGCAGGGCGGCCTGCTGATCGTGGTGCTCGCGGCGGTCGTCGGCACGCTCATCGTCGTCCCGACGGCGGGTGAGATCCCGATCCTGCAGGGCCTGGCGCTGCTCGGCGTCTCGTCGGGAACCCTCGGCGCGCTGTTGATCACCCTGCCGGCGGTCAGCGTCCCGGGTGCGGTGATGGTTGCGCGCAGCTTCGGCTGGCGGGCCGTCGCGACGGCGGTGGTCGTGATGATCGCGGCCGGCCTGCTCGGCGCGGCATTCCTGACCCTGATTTGAATCGCGTCCCGAGTACCGTCACTGCCATGAGCAGCAGGCAACGGGCGGGAAGCGAGCCGTCCGCCGAACCGCTTGCGCCGCAGTACCCGATCGAGTCGGTCGACAACGCGCTGAAGCTGCTGCTGTTGCTGGGGGAGCGGCCCGAGATCCGGCTGAGCGAGGCCACCCGATACCTGGGGGTCGCGCCGTCGACCGCGCACCGGCTGCTGGCGATGCTGGCCTACCGCGGCTTCGTGCGCCAAGACCCGGTGTCCAAGGCGTACCTGCCGGGACCCTCGCTCACCGGCGTCGCGTTCGCGGTCTTCGGCCGGCTCGACATCCAGCGGTCCGCCGCGCCGATCATGCGTGCGCTGAGCGAGCAACTGCGCGAATCGATTCACGTCGGAATGCTCGACGGCGCGGACGTCCACTTCGTCGCCGCGATCGAGGGTCCGGCGGCGGTCCGGGTGGCGTCCCGGCTGGGGCGCACCATGCCGGCACACTGCACCTCGACCGGCAAGGTGATGCTCGCCCAGCTGCCCGAACACGAACTCCGCCAGCTGTTTCCGAACGAAGAGCTGGAACGGGTCACCTCGCATTCGATCGGCAGCCGCGCCGAGCTGGAGGCCGAGCTGTCGCGCACCCGCGAGCGGGGCTACGCCATCAACCGCGAGGAGAGCGAGGACGGTGTCGCCTCGGTTGCGGTGCCGATCCCGACGCGGGCGCCGGGCGTGCGGCTCGCGCTGAACGCCGCCGCGCCGCAGGACCGGCTCGACGGCGACCGCTACCCATCGGTGGTGGCCGCTCTTGTCAAGGCGGCCAAGGAGATTGGCGATCAGATCGGCTGATGCTGGTTTAGCCGGCGAAATGCGCTGTGCGGTGCGGGATTTCGGGCTTCAGGAAGACGTCGTTAAGCGTGACGGTGCGCAGCCTGCGGGCCCGGATGATGTCCACCAGCTGCTGGTAAACGTGGGTGATCGGTGCGTGGTTGAGGTGACCGATCACGATGTTCTGCCGCGTGAAGGACAGGTCGGCCAACTTGACGATCTGGTCTTCGGAAAGCAGCGCGGAATCCCGCAGGTCCCCGGACCACAGCGTGGGCACCTGGTAGCCCAGATCGGCGGCCACCGCGTCCACCACGGCGTTGTGGTGGCCGTAGGGCGGCCGGAAGTACGGGGTGGCGTCCACGCCGTACGTGCTGCGCAGGAACTGGTCGGTGCGACCGAGCTCGTCGGCCACCTGGTTCGGCGTGAGTTTCGTCAGGTCCGGATGCGACCAGGTGTGGTTGGCCAGCTGGATCTGTCCGGATTCGACGAGCGGGCGAAGCACCGCGACGTTGTCGGTCCACGACCGATAGGAGCCGGTGACGAAATAGGTGAGCCGCACGCCGGTGTCCCTGGCGAATTCGGTATAGAGCCGGACCACATCGGTGTCGACGCCGTCGTCGACCGTCCAGGCCAGCAGGTCACCGTCGCCGGGAAGCTTGCTCAGCACCGCGCCGCCGGGCAGCGCGACTCGCGCGGTGCGGTCGGGGGGCGACAGCAGCGGCGGCAGGGCCGGGGCGGCGGGGGTCGGCGCGGGTCCGGGAACCTCGGCGCGCGCCACCGTCTCCTTGGGCCCGGCGTCCGAGCACCACGAGATCCCGGTGACCGCCACCGTCGCGGCCACCGCGACCAGGAAGCGCCTCCGGTCCAGTTCGCTCACGTCGGCCAGGTTAAGCCCGCCGCCGCCGCTGTCCGGGCAGGGCGCGCGCCCGATATCAACCTGTGACTTAGCCCAACCGCGCGATCTCGTGTCGCCAGGCCGCGTCGGTGTGCAAGCCCGGGCCCAGGTCGGGTAGGTCGTCCCAGTCGGCGTCGTCGATGTCGCGCGGGGTGCCACCGGCAGCCCGCACTCGCAACGCCATCCGCGCCAGGGAGTCGAGGCTGATCGCCTGCAGCACCGCCTGTTGAATTGTGTTGGCGGCGCTGGTGATCCCGTGGCCGCGCAGGATCACCACCGGCCGGCCGCGCATCGCCTCGACCATTTCCTTGCCCAGCTTGGAGCTTCGGATCAGCACCGCGCGCTCGTAGACCGGCACGCCGCCGCGCGCCAGCCATGCGCCGGGGATGTCGTAGGCCCCGTAGATCGGCCGGATCGAGATGCCCGCGAGGTCGGCGGCGACGACGGCGGGCGGGTGCAGGTGCGCGACGGCTTGGTGTTCCGGGTTCGCCTGCATGGTTTCGACGTGGATGGGCAGCTCGTTCGGGACGCGGTAGCCGTCGAGTTCGCCTGGGGCGCCGGCCGTTCCGTCGAATTTGACCAGCCGGATGTCGCTGGTGCGGGTGAACGCCACCCCGGTGTCGGTGTCGCTGCGGCAGCGGACGAGCAGGCGTTCGTCGTCGACGCGCAGGCTCAGGTGGCCGAGGATGCCGTCGACCAAGCCGCGCGCCGCCGCGACCCGGCAGCCCTGCGCCACCAGCTCGCGCTGCTCAGCCAGGTTCATCGTGGTTTGCCCAGCCCGAATCCGCCGTCGGGGTGGACGGTTTCGCCGGTGATGCCGCGGGAGCGGTCCGACGCCAGGAACACGAAGCTCCAGGCGTGGTCCCCGCCGGTGAGCGCGACGCCGAGCGGGCTGCGCGCCGCCACGTCGCGCGCCCGGTCGGGGGTGTCGTCGAGGCGCACGCCGTCGAGCCCCAGGCTGGCGAGGCCGCGCAGGTCGGTGTTCAGCGTGCCGCCGGGCGCCACCCCGTTGACCCGAATCTGCGGTGCCAGTTCGTAAGCCAGTGTGGCCACCAGCCCGCGAACGGCGAACTTCGACGACACGTACAGCGCGCCGCCCCGCCCGGGGTAGTAGGACGACGTCGACTCCGTTAACACGATCGCCGACCCGCTCGCGGCCCGCAGCGCGGGAAGCGCGGCCTTGACCGACTGCAGGTGGCTCAACACGTTGGTGCGGAACATCTCGTCGAACGCGCCCGACAGGTCGCCGGCGTCGATGTCGCCGACGCCCCGGTAGAAATCGAAGATTCCCACGCAGTTGATCAGCGTGTCCAGCCCGCCGAATTCGTCCGCCGCCGCGGCGACGGCGCGCTCGTTGGCCTCGCGGGTGACGGCGTCGCCCTCGACCACCGGCACGTCGGGCGACTCCCGCCGCAACCGCTCGCACTTGTCGGAATCCCGTTCCAGCACGGCGACTTTGGCGCCCTCGGCGCGAAACGCGTCCACCACGGCCCGGCCGATCCCCGAGCCGGCGCCCACCACCAGCGCCCGCTTGCCCTCGAGCCAGGCCGTCACGGCTGGTCCTGTTCGTCGGGCAGCAGCGGGCCATCGGGATTGCCGACCATGGCCGTCAGCGTACGGGTGTTCTGCCGGGTCAGCGCCTCGATCTCGAGCGCGTCGAGGGAGATCGAGCGTCCGGTCTTGGGCGCGCTGATCAGCAACCGCGACCCGTTGCGGGTGTCGATCCGCTGGATCACCACCTCGGTGAACTCGTTGGCTATCGTGATGGCTTCGCTCACAGGAACACCGCCAAATTCTGCATCCGCAGCACCGACTCGTCGACAAAGATGGTGCGGCGGGCCAGCTTCCAGCGATCGCCGCACCAGCGCAGCACGTCCTCGCGCCCGCACGACACCAGCGCGCTCTCGTTGACGTCGCCGCGGCTGCGGAAGAGCAGCTCGGCCGACTCGACTGTGAGGTGTGTGTCGTCGTCGGCATACGTGCGCACGTTGGTGATGAAGTGGCGCAGCCGCGACGGCGGGTCCTCGGTCCAGGCGTGCTCGGTGGCGAAGCGGGCCGCCCGCTGGCTCAGGGAGTACTTGTCCTCGTCGAAGTGCGCCATGCCGGGTGTGGGAAAAGGGGAGGTATCGAACCCGGCACCGCGCGCCGTCGTGACCCGGACCGGCATGACGTAGCGGACGTCGTCGGTCAGCGTGTCCAGCCACGCGTCGTAGCGCTGGGCGTCCAGCAGGTAGGCCTCGTCGACCAGGAACTGATGCGCCTGGTGGTGCCGAACGTCGCTAAAAGGCAGGCATGGTAACGGTTTTCTCATTGCAGGTAGTCCGCCCACAGCTTGAGCAATTCGCGCTGATTGTGCTCGTTGTAGCCGACCTGGGCGCGTCCGGGCCCATGGAAGGCGTCTGCGGGCAGGGCCGCAACGACGGGGCTGTCGTCGCCGAGCAGTCCCATCCGGCTGTTCAGCAGCAGCCGCCGTGCCATCGAGCCGCCCGCGGTGGTGGTCAGCGACACCCAGTTCTCCACGTCGTCCTGCTCGAACATGCCCGTCGACCCGAAGCACATCAAATAGGCCTTGTACGAGTCCTTCTTGAACCGTTCGGGTGCGGCGGAGTCCACCGCGAACCAGGAACACACCTCGGTTTCGTTCTCGCTGATCGGCTGCCACAACCGGATCGAGATGAAGGGCAACACCTGATCATCATGGCCGTCACGCACTTTCGGCCAGTTGTGCACGAAGCTGAGGTTGGGAAAGCAGGTGGCCGCGGAGATCATGAACCCGTCCTCGCCGACCACCCGCTGCTGCCGGGGTGTCCAAGCGTCCCTGATGCGGCCGATCATCTCGTCGGGGTAGCCGACGTAGCGCATCCGTTCGCCGAAGTCGCCGGGCGGAAGCTTGTAGGTGGTCCCGCCGCCGCGGTGCGCCCAATAGGTCGCTCCGTCCTTGCGTTTCTGGGCTTTTGGCTCGCGGAACAGGCCGATGTCGACGATCGACGCGTGCGTGTGCGGCGTGTGGTACATGTCGCCGGCGAAGTTCTCGGCGCCGATCTTCCAGTTCGCCTTGATGCGCCAGCGCTGCGGCCCCCGCACCTCCAGGCCGTCCGCGCTCTGCTTGGTGTAGAAGTCCAGGTAGAACCGGAAGTCGCCGAGGAAATCCGCCAGCGGTTCGGCCGCCGGGTCCATGCTGATGAACATCAACCCGTTGTAGCTCGCGAAATTCGGTGCGGGGAGCAGGCTTTGGCCATCCCGCGCGAGCCCGTCCTCGCCGCCGTAGGCCTCGCGGTGAAACGGCAGCCCGATCAGCCGGCCGTCGTTGCGATACGACCAGCCGTGGTACGGGCAGCGAAAGTTGGAGGCGTTGCCCAGCTCCGCGCGGCACACCTGCATCCCGCGATGCCGGCACATGTTGAACATCGCGCGGATGACGCCGGCCGAATTGGCGATGATGAACGAGTCGTCGAGAACCCGGCGCACCACGTAGTCGCCGTCGTGCGGCACTTCCGATTCGTGGCCCACGAACGTCCACGCCCGGCCGAAGAGGCGCTCCTTTTCCAATGCGAACAGCTCGGCGTCGTTGTAGATGTGGGCGGGGATCATCCCGCGCCGGACGTTGTCGAAAACGCAACGAAGATCGGTCACGCGGCCTCTGCTTTTCAGAAACTAATTCTGCTCAATAGAATCCCGCAGGCTGAGCGCCTGGTCAATCCCCACGGCCAGGGACCTCGGAGCATCCTTTTGGCTAACTCACAGGTGTTGGACAACCGCGGCCCAAGGCGGCGCGGTTACCGTGGTCACCGTGAGCTCACCGACGGTGTGAGCGCGAAGTAATACCACGGTAATCGCCGATTTTGCGGCTGTTATCGCTCTGCCAGTTTTCACCTAAGGAAGGGCGGTGTCATGGACTATCGGTCCCGGGGGGCCGGCGGCCGGCTGCGGGAACTCGGACCGCGAGTGCTGGCAGCTATCGGGCGTCAGGAGTGGCTGGATCGGCCGAGCTACCGCTTCGAGCACCTCCTCAGCTTCGGCTACAACGCGCTGGGCGGGGCCCGCGACACCGTCACCAATGCGCTGCACGGCGTCTGGCTCGGGCACCCGGTTCATCCGCCGCTGGCGTCGCTGACGAGCGGGGCGCTCGGCACCACGGTGGCGCTGGACGCGCTGAGCCTGCTGCCCGGCCAGCGGCCCAGCGAGGTTCGCGACGCGTCCCGGTTCGCCTCCCGCGCGCTGGGGGTGGGGATCCTGGCGAGCGTCGGGTCGGCGGTCACCGGCACCACCGACTGGCAGCACACCCACGAGGAGGACCGCCGGGTCGGGCTGGTGCACGGGCTGGTGAACCTCGCCGCCACAGCGCTCTACGCCCAATCCTGGTGGGACCGCCGCCGGGGGCGCCATGGCCGCGGCATCGCGCTCACCGCGCTCGGCTACGCGATCACCCTCGGCGGCAGCTACCTCGGCGGGTCGCTGGTGTTCGAGTCCGGCATCGGCATCGACCGCTCCGGTGAGCGACTGCGCGCAACGGAATGGACGCCGGTGCTGCCGGCGAGTTCGCTGAACGGAAAGCCGGTGCGCGTCGAGGTCGATGGCGTGGGATTGGTTGTGTGCCAAACGAAGCCGGGCGAGGTGTCGGCGTTCGGTGAGTTCTGCCCGCACCTGGCCGCGCCGATGGCCGACGGGTGGGTCGATCGCGGCCGAGTCGTGTGCCCCTGGCACGGTTCGTGGTTCGCGGCCGAATCCGGCGAGGTGTTGCGCGGCCCGGCGGCGGCGCCGCTGCCGTGTTACGAGGCCAGGCTGGCCGACGGAATGGTTGAGGTGCGTGCCGAGGAGGTAGCTAAGTGAACGCATACGACGTTTTGAAGGAACACCACGTCGTGATCAAGGGGCTCGGCCGCAAGATCAGCGAGGCGCCGGTGAATAGCGAAGAGCGCCATGATCTTTTCGACGAGATGCTGATCGAGCTCGACATCCACTTCCGCATCGAGGACGACCTGTACTACCCGGCGCTCAAGGACGCCAGCAAGCTGATCGCGGTCGCGCACGCCGAGCACCGACAGGTGGTCGACCAGCTTTCCGTGCTGCTCAAGACGCCGCAGAGCGCGCCCGGCTACGAAGACGAGTGGAACTCCTTCAAGACCGTGCTGGAGGCGCACGCCGACGAGGAGGAGCGCGACCTGATCCCCGCCCCGCCCGAGGTGAAGATCACCGATGCCGAACTCGAGGAGTTGGGCAACCGGATGGCCGCGAAGATGGAGCAGTACCGGGGCTCCGCGCTGCACCGACTGCGCACCAAGGGCCGCGCGGCGT
Source organism: Mycobacterium sp. E2327 (assembly GCF_001672675.1). NCBI lineage: Bacteria > Bacillati > Actinomycetota > Actinomycetes > Mycobacteriales > Mycobacteriaceae > Mycobacterium > Mycobacterium sp. E2327. The sequence continues at coordinate 46,676 of NZ_LZKE01000030.1, read as the reverse complement.
TGGTTCGCGCCCTCTAGGCGCGAAATCGGGAGTAGCCTCACGGCTCATGAGCGCCGAGGATGTCGCGTCCCAGCACGACATCACGGCGGAGATGGCCGCGATCGCGCGCGCCGGCGCGAAGGTCGGGGATCCGGCCCGGCCGCGGCTCGACTATCCGCCCTACCGCAGCACCGCGTTGCGCCATCCGAACCGGCCCGCGCTGCTCGTCGACCCCGACGAGCTGGAACGCCACGGGCCGTGCTTCGGCGGCCGCGACGTCGACCCTCGTGACGCCGACCTGACCGCCGGCCATCCCGGTGAGCCGATCGGGGAGCGGATCATCGTGGCCGGGCGGGTGCTCGACGACGCCGGCAGGCCGGTGGCGGGCCAATTGATCGAGATCTGGCAGGCCAACGCCGCGGGCCGCTACCGCCACCCGGTCGACCAGCATCCGGCCCCGCTGGATCCGAACTTTGTCGGCGCCGGCCGTTGCCTCACCGGATCCGACGGGTCGTACCGCTTCCTGACCGTCAAGCCCGGCCCCTACCCGTGGCGCAACCACCGCAACGCCTGGCGCCCGGCGCACATCCACTTCTCGGTATTCGGAACGGCTTTCACGCAACGCCTGGTCACCCAGATGTACTTCCCGGGCGACCCGCTGTTCGACCTGGACCCGATCTTCCAATCGATCCCCGATCCCGCCGCCCGGGCGCGGCTGATCGCCCGCTACGACCACGACCTCACCCAGCCCGAGTACGCCACCGGCTACCGCTGGGACATCGTGCTCTGCGGCGCCCGCCGGACCTGGACCGACGATGGCTGAATTCGCCTGCACCCCAGGGCAAACCGTCGGGCCCTTCCTCGGGCTGGGCCTGCCGTATCCCGGTGACAGCCACCTGGTCGGCGACGGACATCCGCAGGCGGTCCGGCTGCACGGCACGGTCTACGACGGCGCCGGCCAAGCGGTGCCGGACGCGCTGGTCGAGCTGTGGCAGCCCGACGGCGCCGGCCGCATCCCGCGGCAGGCCGGTTCCCTGCGGCGCGACGAAACATCGTTCACCGGATGGGGCCGGTGCGCGACGGACGCCGCGGGCCATTACTCGTTCACCACCGTGGCGCCCGGCCCGGGGGCACCCGGGCGCGCGCCATTCTTCGCGCTCGCCGTCTTCGCGCGCGGCCTGCTGGATCGACTGTTCACCCGCGCATACCTGCCGCACGGCGATGCGGCGGTGGCCGGCCTGGTATGCGTCCCCGAAACCGGCTGCGCGGGATACCGTTTCGACATCCACCTGCAGGGCCCCGACGAGACCGTGTTCCTGGAGTACCGGCGATGACCAACCTGCTGTGGCCCGGCGACCAGCGGGCGGGAACGCACATGACGGACGCCGCGCTGCTGGAGGCGATGGTCACGGTGGAATCCGCCTGGCTGGCAGCGATGACCGCCGCCGGCCTGGCGCCCGGCGAATGCGCCGGCGCCGACCTGGCGGCCCTGCTGCGGGACGGCGACGGCGAGTCGCTCGCGGCCGGCGCCGAGGGCGGCGGCAACCCGGTCATCGGCCTGGTCGACCTGCTGCGCGGGCGGGCCACCCCGGCCATTGCGCCGTGGATCCACCGCGGCCTCACCAGCCAGGACGTTCTCGACACCGCCCTGATGCTGGGCGTGCGCGCCGCCGCCGACACCTTGATATCCGAACTCACGCAGCAGGTTTCGACGCTGTCGGACCTCGCCGCGGCGCACCGGGGCACGCCCATGGTGGCCCGCACCCTCACCCAGCACGCGGCGCCCACCACGTTCGGCGCCAAGGCGGCGCGCTGGCTGGACGGGGTCGTCGACGCCCACGAGCGGCTCGCCGGGCTGGTCACCCCCATTCAGGTCGGCGGCGCCGCCGGGACGCGGGCCGCGACCACGGAGCTGGCGACGCTGATCGGGGGCGCGGCGGAACCGTCGGCGGTCTCCGATCGCCTGGCGCAAAGCGTTGCAACGTCTTTGGGGCTGAGCGACCGGGCGCCATGGCACGCGACGCGAACGCCGGTCACCGCGGCGGGGGACACCTTCGTCGGGTGCACCGACGCCTGGGGCCGCATCGCCGCGGACGTCGTCACCCTGGCCCGCCCGGAGATCGGCGAACTGAGCGAGCCGGCGGGCGAAAACCGCGGCGGGTCGTCGTCGATGCCGCACAAGCGCAACCCGGTGCTGTCCATCCTGATCCGGCGGGCCGCCCTCACGGCGCCGCAGTTGGCCTCGACGCTGCACATCGCCGCCGCGCTGGCCAACGACGAACGGCCCGACGGCCCGTGGCACGCCGAATGGGACACCCTGCGCACGCTGACCCGACGGACCGTGGTCGCGTGTTCGCAGTGCGGCGAACTGCTGGCCGGGCTTCAGGTGCATTCCGCGCGGATGGCCGAAAACCTGCTCCTGGCAGACGTTTACGGCGAGCAGCGCGCGATCGCGGAGCTGGCGGGCGAGGCCCCGTCGGCAACCTACTTCGGTGCCGCCGACCGTCTGATCGACCAGAGCCTGGATCGCGCCGCGCGGATCCTCAAAAACCGCTAGTGGCCAACTCCTGCGCGTCGGCCTTGTAAATGCTGGCCATCCAGATGTGCACCAGCATGTCGATCACGCGGTCCTCGGGAATCGCCGGCTCCTCGGCGGTGAACGTCGCGGCCATCACCCGCTCGCTCAACATGTTCAGCGCGACGGACAGATCCTCGGCCGGGTAGGTGTCCGGGGCGGCGCCGCGCCGGCGCTCGGCCTTGATCGCCGCCGTGGTGTGCGAGATCCACTTCTGCATGAGCGTCGACCACAGCTGCCGGACCTCGGGGTTGGTGGCCTTCGCCGCGGCGCCCGCCACGGCGACCGCCCGGTGCGAGCCCGACACCTCGAAGAACGCCTCGATGCGTGCCCGCCACAGCGCCGCGGGGTCGCCGAACAGCTTGCCGCCCAACGCCGTGAGCGCCGCGTGCGCCTTGCCGTTCATCTGGTCCAGCAGCGACAGCAGCACGGCGTTCTTCGACTGGAAATAAAAGTAGAAAGTGGGACGGGAAATGCCCGCTCCCTTCGCCAGGTCGTCGACGGAGAAGTCGGCCAGCGGCCGCTCCTGCAGGAGGCGCTCCGCGGTGGCCAGGATGGCTTGCTCGCGGTCGTCGCCCGAATGATGCGACGGGCGGCGGCCGCGGGAGGCGTGCATCTACTCGGCCTGCGCGAGGTCGTCCACGAAAGTTACTTTATGGACGCGTCGATATAAGTCAACGAATTGTTGATTACAACCAACAATATTGTCGATTAATATCGACGGTTTGTTTATCGACCAATTTGCTGAATGGTCGGCAGCCCGTCGAAAAGCGTTTCACGCGCGTGCCCCGCGCACTGGTGACTTTCGCCCCTACTTCGCGGCGTCCGCCGGTGGTCGCATCTAGGTGGGCTAACACCCGGCAAGACAAGGAGACTGGCGATGACCGGCAAGGCTGACGGCACCAAGACCTGCCAAATCGACCTGGTGGTCGAAGAGCACGAAGAGCGCACCCGCGCGAAGGCGCGGCTGGCCTGGGCGGGCAGGAAGTTCGTCGGCGTGGGCCTGGCGCGGCTGGATCCCGCCGACCGGCCGGTCGCCCAGATCGGCGACGAACTGGCGATCGCCCGCGCGCTGTCCGATCTGTCGAATCAGCTGTTGGCCTTGACGTCAACCGATATCCAGGCCAGCACCCACGAACCCGTCACTGGTCTACACCGCTGACGCGCGACCGAAGAAAGCGAATCATGGCAAAGACTCACGATTTACCGGCCGTCCTCGATGTCGAGGTGACGACCCACGGGCGGCTGCCCGGTGCCGCGGAGTACGCGCGCAAAAAGGTTGGCGAGCTCGGGCGCTTCGCCCACGCACCGGTGCTGCACGCCCGGGTTCGGTTGACGCAGCACGGCGATCCCGCGGTGACCCGGCGGGTGGTCGCGCAGGCCAATCTGGACGTCAACGGCCGGCCGGTCCGTGCGCAGGTCGACGGTGTCACGGCCGCCGAGGCGATCGATCGGCTCGAGGCGCGGCTGCGCCGGCGGCTGGAACGCGGCGCCGAACACTGGGATGCCAAGCGAGCGCGCCTGCCCCGGAACGACCCGAACGAGTGGCGGCATCAGTCCGAGCCCACCCACCGGCCGGACTACTTCCCCAGGCCCGAAGGCGAACGGCGCGTCGTGCGGCACAAGTCGTACAGCCTGCCCACCTGCACCGTCGACGAGGCCGCGCTCGAGATGGAGCTGCTGGACTACGACTTCCACCTGTTCACGGAGGCGGGCACCAACCAGGACAGCGTGCTGTATCGCCAGGGCCCGGCGGAATACCGCCTGGCCCAAGTCAATCCGGAGCTCGCCGACGAGCTGGCCGCGGTCCAGCTGTCGCTGACCGTCAGCCCGCAGCCGGCGCCGCGGCTCACCGTCGACGACGCGATCGTGCGGATCGGGCTGCTCGGGCTGCCGTTCCTGTTCTTCGTCGACGCCTCCGTCGACCGCGGCAGCGTCGTGTATCACCGCTACGACGGGCATTACGGGCTCATCACGCCCGCGGGCTGAGCGCTATCCGTAGAGAGCCGAGATGTCGTCCGCGGCCTTGCCGACGACCACCTTGCGGCGCAGCTTCATGCTGGGCGTCAGGTCGCCGGATTCGATGGACAGTTCGCGGTCCAGGATCGTGAATTTCTTGATCTGCTCCCAGCGATTCAGCTCCGCGTTGAGCTGGTCGATGTATCCGGCGATCAGTTCCCGGGTGCGCTCGTCTCGGGCGATCTCGGCGAAGGACTTGCCGGCCATGCCGTGCTTTTCGGCCCAGTCCGTGATCGCCTCGCCGTCGAGGCTGACCAGCGCCACGCAGTAGGGCTTGGCCTCCCCGATGACCAGCAGCTCCCCCGCGTACGGGCAGAGGCCCTTGAAACGCACCTCGATGGCCGCCGGCGCCACGTACTTGCCCTGCGACGTCTTGAACATGTCCTTCTTGCGGTCGGTGATGCGCAGGTAGCCGTCGGCGTCGATCTCGCCGATGTCGCCGGTGCGGAACCAGCCGTCTTCGTCCAGCGCCTCGGCGGTGGCCTCGGGCAGATCGTGATACGACGTCATCACCCCCGGGCCCCGCAGCATGATCTCACCGTCGTCGGCGATCTTCACCTCGGTGGCGGGGAACGGCCAGCCCACCGTCCCGAAGCGATAAGCGTTGGGGCGGTTGATGAATGACGCGGCGGAGGTCTCGGTGAGCCCATAGCCCTCGAGCACGGTGATGCCGACGGCGTCGAACCACTGCGCGACGTTGCGGTCCAGCGCGGCGGCGGCGGAGACGAAGAACCGGACCCGGCCCCCGAAGCGCTCCCGGATCGTGGAGAGCACCAGCCGGTCCGCCACCCGGTAGGCGAGCGACGCCGCCAGCGAGGGCTTTTCGCCCGCCTGGCGGGCCGCCGACACCTTCAGGCCCACCCGGATCGACCAGTCGAAGATCCGCTTCTTCAGGCCGCCCTCCTCGGCGATCATCTGCTCGATGCGTGCGTGTGCCTTCTCGAAGATCCGCGGCGCGGCGCCCATGACGGTCGGGTGCAGCACCGCCAGGTTGTCGACGATCTTCTCGACGCGCCCGTCTATCGCGGTCGGGAAGCCGATCAACAGCGGCAGCGCCAGCATCACCTTGCCGAACGAGTGCGCCAGCGGCAGCCACAGGAAGTTGAGGTCGTCGGGGCCGAGCACGCCCAGGGAGTCGATGGCCGCGGCGGTGTAGGTCCAAGCGCCGTGGGTCAGCCGCACCCCCTTCGGCCGCCCGGTGGTCCCGGAGGTGTAGATGAGGCTGGCCAGCTGGTCCGGCCCGACGGCGGCGACCCGCTCCTCGACCGCGTGGGGCGAGTCGGCGAGAAGTTGCTTGCCGCGCTGCTCGAGCTCGCCCAGGGTGATGACCCAGTCGCCGTCACCGTTGCCGTCGATGATCACCACCCTGGTCACGTCGGGCAGTTCGGCGCGGCGCTCGACGAGTTTGTCGACCTGTGACTGGTTTTCGGCGACCACCACCCGGCTTCCCGAGTTGGCCACGATGTAGGCGACGTCGGCGGCGATGGTCGTCGGGTACACCGTCGTCGTCGCCGCGCCGGCACACAACACGCCGAAATCGACGAGCACCCACTCGTAACGCGTCGCCGATGCCAGCGCCACCCGGTCCTCCGGCTGGATGCCCAATGCGATCAACCCGGCGGCGATGCGCTGCACACGCTCGCCGACCTGCCGCCACGTCACGCGCTCCCAGCCGCCGTTCTGCGGATACCGGAACGCTTCGGTGTCCGGGCTGGCGGCGACGCGGTCGACGAACATCCGTGCCACCGACGGCGCCCGGTTCTCGATCTTGGAGAGGTCGGGCTTTTCCAGTGCGGCGAGTGTTGCGCTCATGTCTTCGATCCATTGGTGACGGGCTTAAAAAGCTCACTGTTCTGCGGCTCTTCGGCGGGGGATAGGGGACAAAGTCCCTTACCCGCCGCGGTGCCCGACGCGCAGCATTGAGCCATGAAGTCGCTCATCGTCTGCGTTTCGAAGTCGCACGGCAACACCCGTCGGGTGGCCGACCGGATGGCCGAGGTGCTCGGCGCCGAGGTCGTCGAACCCGAATCGGTGGACCCCGAAAAGCTCTGCGAATACGACCTCGTCGGCTTCGGGTCCGGCATCTATTACATGAGCGTGGACGCCAGGCTGCGGGCGTTGATCCGCCGCCTGCCGCGCGTTCGCGGACCCCGCGCGTTCACCTTCTTCACCAGCGGTGCCCGCGAGGTCCCGCTGCTGGATTACAACAAGCCGGTCCGAAACCAGTTGGCGGCCAAGGGCTTCGAAGTACTCGATGCGTTCTCCTGCCGCGGGTTCGACACGATGGGGCCGTTCGGATTCATCGGCGGCATCAACCGGGGACGGCCCAACGATCACGACCTCGACCGGGCCGCGGCCTTCGCCGCGCACCTGCGCGAGCGCGTCGCGGGCTCGCCGGCCGCCTCGTGATCGCCGCGGGTGAAGGCTATTTGCTCATCGCCTCGCCGGCGCTGCGCACCACGCTGCGGAAGAACTCCATCCGCGCGGCCACCAAGTCGTCGGCCAGGTTGAGGGCGGCGTCGACGACGGCTTTGCGTCGGGACTGCTCGGGCAACACGGGTCCCACCTCGTCGACGAACTTGCGGACGGCTTCGATCGCCTGCTTGCGGCCGGCCTCGACCGACTCGAGCACCTCGTCGGACAATTCCGCCCAGCGGGGCTCGGCCTTTTTCGGTTTCTTTTCCGATGCCTTTGCCATTTCAAGCTCCTTGAACTCGGCGCTTCGGCATGCTGCCGACGTCCTGACGTTACGGCCGGCAGGTCAACCCGACGAGTGGCTAAAGTCCTCACCCGGTCATCCCGGGACTTCCGCGACCGCGACCGGGCCGTAAGTCCCTAACGCGCCGATTCGGGCGGGTGTTAGCGTGCCGCCATGTCAGAAGCCGCCGGCGACGACGGTCAGCGACCGGGCGACCCGCGCTGGAATGCCCCCCTGATCGGCGGGCTGGGCAACGCCGTCCGCCCGTTCATGCACACCGGCCTCTACCTCACCGAATCGTGGCGCGACTACCTCGACCAGGAGGAGGGCGGGCTGCCGATCGCGCGCCCCACCCTCGCGCTGGCGCTGCAGGCTTTTCGCGACGAAGTCGTCCTGCTCGGCCTGAAGGCGCGACGGCCGGTGAGCGAACCCCGGGCGTTCGACCGCATCAGCCGGGAAGTGGTCGCGGCCCTGGACTTCTACGGCGAGCGGGGATGGCTCGATCATCCGAAGAGATTCTTCGGTGCGCCGCCGCCGCTTTCGGACGTCACGGTCCAACAGGTCAAGGGCCGCAAACGCACCCTGTATCGCCTGTCCTTCGACAGCGGATACCTGCCTCGGCCCGGTGAGCCGGGCGGGCAGCGGTGGATGGGCTACACCGCGAACAGGCGCGAGTACGCGCTGTTGCTGCGTCATCCCGAACCGCGGCCCTGGCTGGTGTGCGTCCACGGAACCGAGATGGGCCGGGCCCCACTGGATCTCGCGTTGTTCCGCGCCTGGAAACTGCACGACGAACTCGGTCTCAACGTCGTCATGCCGGTGCTGCCGATGCACGGCCCACGGGCCCGCGGGCTGCCGAAGGGCGTGGTGTTTCCCGGCGAGGACATCCTCGACGACGTGCATGCGACGGCTCACGCGGTGTGGGACATCCGCAGGCTGTTGTCGTGGATCCGGTCGCAGGAGCCCGACTCGCTGATCGGGTTGAACAGCCTTTCGCTCGGCGGCTACATCGCGTCGCTGGTCGCCAGCCTCGAAAAGGGCCTCACCTGCGCCATTCTCGGCGTTCCGGTGGCGGACCTGGTGCAGCTGCTGGGGCGCCACGCCGGCCTGAGCAAAGGCGACCCGCGCCGGCGCACGATGGAGTTGGCCGAACCCCTCGGCCGGATGACGTCGCCGCTGTCGCTCGAACCGCTGGTGCCGATGCCGGGCCGTTTCATCTATGCCGGCGTCGCCGACCGGGTCGTGCACCCGCGCGAGCAGGTGGTCCGCCTCTGGGAGCACTGGGGTAAACCCGAAATCGTCTGGTACCCGGGCGGTCACACCGGATTCTTCCGGTCGCGGCCGGTACAGAAATTCGTGTGGGACGCGCTGCGGCAATCGGGTCTCCTCGACGCGCCGTCGACCCAACGCGACCGCCCCGCGTAGGCGGCCGAGATGGCTCCGATGGACCCGCTTGACGTGGCGATGATGGCCGCGGAGCTGGTGGCCAGCCCGATGCATGTCGGTGCGGTGCTGATCCTGTCGCCGCCGCAGGACGCCGGGCCGGACTTCGTCGACGAGCTATACCGCGACGCGCTCACGGGCGGCCATCCGATCGACCCGAGGCTGCGCAGGTATCCGCACAGCGGCGTGGACACCGGCGGCGTGTGGGTGTGGCGGGACATGCATGACGTCGACCTGAGCCACCATTGCCGGCGCCACACCGTGTCCGGGGGCCGTGACGAGTTCTGGCGGCTCATCGGCGAACTGGACGCGAAGCGCCTCGACCGCTCCCGACCGATGTGGATGTCGTATCTGATCGACGGCCTCGACGGCGGCCGATTCGCGTTCTACATCAAGGTGCACCACACCGTCATCGACGGCGTGGCGGGCTTGCGGATGATCGCCGACGCGCTGAGCCCCGATCCGCAGTGCCGGTCGATGCCGCCGTTCTACGCCGACCGCCGTGCCGAGGCGCCGCAGCCGGCGGACGGCGGGCTGGTGTCGCGTCTCGTCGCGCCGCTGCGATCGTTGCTCGGCGCGGCGACGTCCAGCGTCGGGCTGATCGGGCGGGCCGTCACGGGCGAGCTGTCGACCGTGGTCGACAGCCTGGTGGGCCACACGACCGTGCTGCCTTTCGCGGCGCCCTACACGCGGTTCAACGGTCACCTCGGGCATGAACGCGCCGTCGCGGCCGCCAGCTGGCCGAGGGAGCGCATCGAGGCCGTGCAACGGGCGGTCGGTGTCACCGGCAACGACGTGGTGACCGCCCTGGTGTCCGGTGCGGTGCGCCGCTGGATGCTCGAGCGTGGCGAACTGCCGGAACGGTCCCTGGTGGCGGTCTGCCCGATCACGGTGCGCGCCCGCGAGCGCGACGACGGAAATGACCAGCACGGCAACATGTTCGGTCTGTGGCTGTGCCCCTTGGGCACCGACCTGGACGATCCCGCCGCGCGGTTGGACCTGATCCACCGATCGATGTCGGAAGGAAAGCAGTGGGTCGCCAAGCGCGGATCGGCGGCATCGCTGCTGACCGCCGCGGGAAGCATCGCCGCGACGGTGATTTTCCCGCTGCTGCCTTTCACGCCGAAGCTGCGCACCGGATACAACCTGCCCATCTCGCACGTGCCCGGCCCGCGCAGCGAAATGTATTGGAACGGCGCGCGTCTGGAGGAGATCTATCCGGTGTCCACCGTCTACGACGGGATGGCACTCAATGTGACGACGTGTTCATACGCCGACCGCATCGGATTCGGTTACGCCGCCGGTGCCGATGTGGTGCCCGACATCGAGAAGCTGATCCCGCTCACCGAGGAGTGCCTGGCCGAGCTCGAGGCATCCGTGGGTGCGCGCAGCGGCTAGCCCCGCGCCCCGCCGCTCACGCGGGCCATGATGCGATCCAGCACGGTCTTCGCGAGATCGCCGTCGTCGGCCACGCGGGGCAGACCGCGCCGCCGCAGGAACGTGTCCAGGCGCCGGTCGGGCGACCAGTCGGCATAGATGGGACCCAGGTAGCGCGAGCGTAAAAATTCACCCGCGAGGGCGTCAACGTCGGAATCGGACAATAACAACGGTGGGCTACCACCCATAACCGTCAGTCTCCTTTGTTCAGCCGCAACCGCCGCAGCCAAGTTACGTCAGACGTAGTCATTATTTCGTCACGCGCCGATACCGGATAGGGCCCAAAGTCCCGAGCCGGCGACGAAGGCACATCGGCGCTGCCCCGGGGACCATCGACCCTGGCGGACGGTTCGACCGCCCGCCCACACTTGCGCCATGGGCAACGCGACCAGGCGGATCACTGAGACGGCGGCGCTGCTCGCGATGCTGTACGGCGCGCGACGCTATTACCGCGATTGGGGCGCCACCAAGGCGGAGTGCCGGATGATGCTGCCCGGTGACGCGTTGGTGGCCGACCCGGCGATCCAGACCACCGAGGCGGTGTACATCGACGCGCCGGTGGCGGCGGTGTGGCCGGCGCTAATGCGGCTGGCCGATGGCCGACGCGCGGTCGACTCGCCGTCGTCGGCGGAACACCTTGCGGCAGGCGACGTCTTGCGCCTGACCCCCGACGGCTGGCCGGGGCTGCCCGACGGGGTGACGTTCACCGTCGCCCATATCGTGCCCGAGAAGTACATCGTGCTCGATGCCACACGAGAAGACCTCCGCTGGAATGCGGTGTGGTCCTTCCACATCCAGCCGCACTGGGAAGACCGGGTGCGGCTGTTGACCCGCGTCCGGCTGGCCCTGCGCCATCCCGGCGAAGTGTTCGCCATGGAATTGGCCAGACCGGTGCTCGCGCTGGGCACTCGGGGTTTGTTGCTCCGCATCAAGCACCGGGTCGAGCGGCCGCTCATGACGGCACCGGCGGGAGCCGGGTCCTGAAACAATCTGTCCGCCCGCGACTTTGGAGGTTCTAGGTGCGTGACGCGATCCCGCTGGGCAGGGTTGCCGGGTTTCCGGTGAACGTGAACTGGAGCGTGCTGGTCATCCTGTGGCTGTTCACTTGGAGCCTGGCGAGCACGCTGCCCGGCACCGCCAAGGGGTATTCGGCCCCGGTCTATTGGCTCGCCGGAGCGTGCGGCGCGGTGGTGCTGCTGGCGTCGCTGTTGGCCCACGAGCTCGCGCATGCCGTGGTCGCCCGCCGGGCCGGGGTGGCCGTGGAGAGCGTCACGCTGTGGCTGTTCGGCGGGGTGACCAACCTCGGTGGTGAGGCGAAGACGCCCAAGGCGGCCTTCCGGATCGCGATCGCGGGCCCGGCCACCAGCCTGGCCTTGGCGGCGGCATTCGGCGGGCTGGTCGCGGGGCTGCGCGCCCTGCATGCCGCGCCCGTCGTCGTCGGCGTCGCCTCGTGGCTGGCCGGCATCAACCTGCTGCTGGGCCTGTTCAACCTGTTGCCCGGCGCACCGCTCGACGGCGGCCGCGTGCTGCGCGCCTACCTGTGGCGGCGCCATGGCGACATCGTGCGCGCCGGCATCGGCGCGGCGCATGCGGGACGGGTGGTCGCGTTCGTCCTGATCGGTTTGGGCCTGGCCGAATTCGTCGCGGGCGGCGTGGTCGGCGGCGTCTGGCTGGCCTTCATCGGCTGGTTCATCTTCGCCGCCAGTCGCGACGAAGAGGCCCGGATCACGGCGCGGCAGCTCTTCGCCGGGGTGAGCGTCTCCGACGCGATGACCGCGCACCCGCATACCGCGCCCGCCTGGCTCACGGTCGAGGATTTCATCCAGCGCTACGTCCTGGGCGACCGTCATTCGGCGTACCCCGTCGTCGATCCGGACGGATCGATCGTGGGACTGGTGACGCTGACCCAGCTGCGCGACGTCGCGCCGGACGCGCGCGGCAGCACCCGGGTGGCCGACATCGCCCTGCCTCTCGACGCGGTGCCCACCGCCGGGCCGCGGGAGCCGCTCACCGCGCTGCTCGAGCGGATGGCGCCGGCCGGTCCTCGCAGCCGCGCCCTGGTGCGCGACGGCGGCGAGGTGGTCGGCATCGTCACGCCGAGCGACCTCACCCGGCTGATGGACGTCTACCGGCTCGCCCACCCTGGGCCGGCCGTGACGTCTCCCGTCTAGCGGTCGAAAGGTGTTGGGAGGATTGTGAAACCGATCATCGTGGGGATCGACGGCTCGTCGGCGGCGATCGCGGCCGCGCTGTGGGGCGTCGACGAGGCCATCAGCCGCCTCGTGGTCCGCTAGCGCGCCGGCGCCCAAGAAGTGACGTTCGGCTCTTATCGGTCGATGATCGCGACGGGAATGATCTGGGTCTTGAACGGTGACCGTACTTCCCGGGTTTGGGCGTCGATCGCGTCGCTCGCTGCACGCGACGGATCCCCGATGTCTCCCGGACACGCGTGTCTGGCCTGCGTGGAGGCGGTCGGTGCCAGCGCCGCCGGTCTGATTCTGACGAGCGACAACTGGACGTTGAAACCCGCGTATGTCACGGATTCGCGAGCCGGCGAGGCCGAAGAGTTGCAGGTGACCCTGGGCCAGGGCCCGGGGCTCGATGCGCTGGCGCGCGGGAGGCCGATCCTCGTAAGCGACCTGGCCGCGCCGCTGAGCAGCCGCCGCTGGCCGACCTTCGCGGCGGAAGCGGGTCGGCTCGGGATACGGGCGATGTACAGCCTTCCGCTGGCGTTGGGCGCCATCGAGGTCGGGGTGCTCGACCTCTTCGGCGACACCACGGGCCACCTCGACCAGGGCCGGTTGATGGACGCGTTGATCTATGCCGACACCGCGCTGCTGCTGGTGGTCGACGCCGAATGTGGCATTCCGCCACCGGAAGCCCAGCACGCTAACGGCCCCGGTCCGGTTCTCTGGCACGCCGAGATTCACCAAGCCGCCGGCATGCTTTCCGAACGGCTCGCCGTTTCACCGCTGCGGGCGTTGGTGCGGTTGCGCGCGTATGCCTACCACCACCGCAAGCCGCTCACCGATGTCGCGCGCTCGGTGGTGCAGGGACGGCTGCGGTTCCGCCCCGACGATGCGCATCTCGTGGGCGAGCGCGGCGACTAGGCCGGGGCCTCGCGCGCCACGATCACCGGCGCCTGCGCCATCTGGGCGACGGCTTCCCCGACGGATCCCACCAGCATTCCGGCGAAACCGCCGCGGCCCCGGCTGCCGACCACGACCAGCTGTGCCCCCACGGACTGCTCGACCAGCCGTCGTGCCGGCTGGGCCTGCACCACGGTACGGGTCACCCCCACGTCGGGGTACTGCTCCTGCCAGCCCGCCAGCCGTTCGGCCAACACCTCTTCGGCCGCCGATTGGGTTGTGGGCCAGTCAATTTCGGGCCACTCCGATCGGTCGAGATCACTCCACGAGTGCAGGGCCACCAGGTCCGCGTTGCGGCGGGACGCCTCGTCGAAGGCGATCGCGGTTGCGGGCTCGGATGCCGGTGAGCCGTCGACGCCGAGCAACACCGGGCCCCGACCGGCGCCCGGGGTCACGGGGGCATCGTGGACGATCGCAACCGGGCAGTGCGCGTGACGCAGCAGGGCCGAGCTGACCGAGCCCAGCAGCCGGCCGGGCCAGCGGCCGCTGCCCTGCGCCCCCGTGACCAGCATGCCCGCCTCCTTGGACAAGCCGATCAGCGTGGGAACGGCTGCCGAGGAAAGGATTTCGGTGTGGATGCCGGCCGGGCCGCCGCGCAGCGAGGCCGCTTCGACGAGCTTGAGCGCCTCGTCGACCAGCCGTCGACCGTGCTCCTGCTGCCAGCGCATCACCCCGGCGGGCACGGGCGTCCTCAGCCACGTCCGAACCTCGGGAGAAACGGCGTGCACGAGGGTCAGCGGAACGTTGCGCAGCTCGGCGTCGCGCGCCGCCCACTGCACCGCGGTCCTGGCGGCCGGCGAGTCGTCGATGCCGACGACGATGCCCAAACGTGCGTTCTGTGATGACATCCCCAGTCCTCGATTCGTCGGCGTGGCCGTTCACGCACGACCGTATCGGGGCCGGGTGCGTTTCAGCAGGGGCGTTTGTCACAAGACCGCGCGTGGCACAGAAGTTTTCGGCGACCGTCATCTTTTCACAAGAGCGGTTGTGTAAAGTCGATTGATGTGACGTGCGACCTGCCCGCGGCGCTCGACCCACACCTGGCCGATAATGGGGCCCGCGATGTCGACACATCGCTGGTCGCCGCCCAGCCCGGGGCCGACGAGACCAAAGGAGCGTGAGCGGCATTACGTCAGTCGGAGAAAACACCGGACGCCGCCGCCGCGAGGTGCTGCGGCTATTGCGGTCGTCGCCCGATCCGCTGAGCATCGTTGCGATCGCCGAACAGCTTGGCGTGCACCCGAATACCGTGCGCTTCCACCTCGACAGCCTGCTCGCGGCCAGCCAGGTGGAGCAGGTGGAGCACGACCGCAAGGGCCCCGGGCGCCCGCCGCTGATGTTCCAGGCGGTGCGGCAGATGGATCGCGGCGGGACGCGCCACTACCGCATGCTGGCCGAAGTCCTGACCGAGGCGCTGGCCGCCGACCGGAATCCGCGCGCAAAGGCGGTTGCCGCGGGCAGGGCCTGGGGGCGGAACCTGGAATCACGCGCCAAGGCGCCGAAGGCCCGGGGCGCCGACGAAGCGGTCGATCGGCTGGTCGGGGTCCTCGACGACCTCGGCTTCGCCCCGGAGCGCCGGACGTCCGACGGCGAGCAACTGGTGGGCCTGCGGCACTGCCCGTTCCTGGAACTGGCCGAAACCCGTGGCGCGGTCGTGTGCCCCATCCACCTCGGCCTGATGCAGGGCGCCCTGGAGGCGTGGGGGGCGCCGGTTTCGGTCGATCGCCTCGACGCGTTCGTCGAACCGGATCTGTGCCTGGCCCACGTCTCGCCGGCCGCCCCGGCCCGGTGAGCACCGGATCCGCGGTCGCCGTCGCGGTCACCTTCGTCTGGCTCGGCATGGTGCTGGCCATCTCGTTCCTCGAAGCCCCGCTGAAGTTCCGCGCGCCCAACGTGACGCTGCAGATCGGCCTCGGCATCGGGCGTCTGGTCTTTCGCGCGCTCAACACCGTCGAGGTCGCCTTCGCCCTCGTCATCGTCGCGATCGTGGTGTCGGGCCCGACGCCCGCGCGAATCACCGCGGCGGTCGCCGTCGCCGTCGCCGCCCTGGCGATCCAGTTGATCGCGGTGCGCCCGGCGCTGACCCGCCGCTCCGATGCGGTGCTGGCCGGATCGGAAGGGCCGCGGTCCCACGCCCACTACGGCTACATCGGCCTGGAGGCGGTCAAGGCCGTGGCCCTTCTGGTGGCGGGGATACTGCTATTGACCGTCTGATTGCGGGCTTGTACGACCGAAGGGGACGACTATGGAATCCATCTCGTTGACCGGCCTGGCCTCCGAAAAGCTGGCCGAGGCGGGGCGGTCGCACAGCGGACGCGCCGCGCACACCATCCACGGCGGTCACACCCACGAGCTTCGGCAGACCGTGCTCGCCCTGCTTGCCGGCCACGACCTGTCGGAACACGACAGCCCCGGCGAGGCGACGCTGCAGGTGTTGCAGGGCCACGTCCGCCTGACGACCGGCGGCGACGCCTGGGACGGCAAGGCCGGCGACTACGTCGCGATCCCGGCGGAGCGGCACGCCCTGCACGCCGTCGAGGATTCAGTGGTCATGCTGACCGTGCTGAAGAGCCAGCCCGGGGCGCACTGACCGGATGCTATCCACGCCCTGGTCAAGGAGTTTCGGGCTGCGGGTGCCGATCGTCAACGCCCCGATGGGTGGGGTCGCCGGTGGCGGGCTGGCCGCTGCCGTCACCGCGGCCGGTGGGCTGGGCATGATCGGCATGGGCAGCGACGGCAACCGGGAAGCGCTGCAAGCCCAATTGCCGCATGTGCGCGGGAGATTCGGAATTGGCTTGGTGGACTGGGTGATTCGGACCCGGCAGAGGCTGCTCGAGGACGCGCTGGCTGCCGGGCCCGCCCTGTTGTCGGTCAGTTTCGGCACCGACTGGTCGTGGGTCGCGAAGGCGCACGACGCCGGAATCCCAACCGCCACACAGGTTTACGACGGTTCGGGCGCCCGCCGGGCCGTGGACGCCGGCGTGGACATCCTGGTCGCGCGGGGGTCCGAGGGCGGCGGGCACGGCGAGGTCAAACTCGCGACGCTGCCGTTGCTCGACGACGTGTTGGACGCCGTCACGGTGCCCGTCCTCGCGGGCGGTGGCGTCGCCTCGGCGCGCAGCCTGGCCGCGGTGCTGGCGGCCGGTGCGAGCGGGGCGTGGGTGGGCACCCGGCTGGCGGCGTGCCCGGAGGCGCTCACCGGT
The DNA here is from genome assembly GCF_001672675.1 of Mycobacterium sp. E2327. Classification (NCBI taxonomy): domain Bacteria; kingdom Bacillati; phylum Actinomycetota; class Actinomycetes; order Mycobacteriales; family Mycobacteriaceae; genus Mycobacterium; species Mycobacterium sp. E2327. The sequence goes on along the minus strand of NZ_LZKE01000030.1, from coordinate 30,173 downwards.
GCCGGCAGCCGCCGCGCGCTGATCGCCGCCCGGTCCACCGACACGGCCGTCACCCGGGCCTTCGACGTCGCCGGTGGGCTGCCCTGGCCGGCGAAGTTCCCGTCGCGCGTGTTGGCCAACGACTTCGTCGCGCGCTGGACGGGCCGGGAGGACGCGCTGGACCCGTCGGCGTGCGACGAACTGGCGGCGGCCGTCGCCGCCGACGATCGCCGCGTCGCGCCGGTCGATGCCGGCGAGGGCGTCGGGATGATCCGCGACGACGCGCCGGTGGGTGAGGTCATCGCGCAGATGTGCGCGGGTGCGGAGAAGCTGCTGACCGGTTGGGGCTCGTAGCGGCTACACGGCGCGCAGGTAGCGCCGGGCGATGACGTGCTGGGCCGCCCTGACGACCGGACCGCCGGCCCTGCTCCACCAGGCGGCGGGCCGGGAGAAGGCCGACACCTCCGCGTACACCGCGTCGGTGGCCGGGTCGCGGCGCACGACGAAGCGCTCCTCGCCCGACTCCGGGTGGCCCGGCAGCGTGCCGTAGGCGAATCCGCGGATGTCGGGCTCGTCGACGACGTAGACGACCCGGCACGGCGCCGGCAGAAAGCCCAGTCGCACCACCAAGACGGCGTCGACCTCGGCGACCTCGGTGCTGGCCTGCACCCGCAGGCCGGATCCGCGTTGCATGCCCCAGCGCATGACCGCGTCGCCGGCCTGCTCGAAACGCATTCGGCCGGTGCCGATTTGACGCTCGTTGTGCTGGTGGTCGTAGCCGTCGGGCAGCTCGCCGTTGGCGGTGGCGCCTATTTCTTTGTAGGTGAGTGGAAGTTCTTCGAGCGTTTGTAGGTCCACGGGTTCAGCGTACGGTCGTATAGGTGACCACTCAGACTGTTGCCCAAGCATCCGGAACGTTCACCCTCGGTGGCGACCTGACCGTCCACCGGCTCGGTTTCGGCGCCATGCGCCTGACCGGCAAGGGCGTGTGGGGACCGCCCGCCGACCGCGACGAATGCGTGCGGGTGTTGCGCCGCGCCGTCGAGCTCGGGGTGAACTTCATCGACACCGCGGACTCCTACGGGCCCTACGTTTCCGAGGAGATCATCCACGACGCGCTGCACCCCTACGACGGTCTGGTGATCGCCACCAAGGCGGGGCTGCTGCGCACCGGCCCGGACGTGTGGGTGCCGCTGGGCAACCCGAGCTACCTGCGCCAGGAATGCGAGATGAGCCTGCGCCGCCTCGGCGTCGAGACCATCGACCTGTTCCAGCTGCACCGCATCGACCCCAACTTCCCGCTGGCCGACCAGGTGGGCGAGCTGCTCACGCTGAAGAACGAGGGCAAGATCCGCCACATCGGCCTGTCCGAGATCGACGTCGATCAGCTCACCGCCGCCCAGCAGATCACCGAGATCGTGTCGGTGCAGAACATGTACAACCTGGCCTCCCGCGGCGCCGAGCCGCTGCTGGACGCCGCGACCAAGCTGGGCATCGGCTTCATCCCGTGGTTCCCGCTGGCCGCCGGGCCGCTGGCCGCGCCCGACGGCCCGCTGCAGCGCATCGCTGCCGAGCACGACGCGAGCCCGTCGCAGCTGGCGCTGGCCTGGCTGCTGAAGCGCTCGCCGGTGATGCTGCCGATCCCGGGCACGTCCAGCCTCGCGCACCTGGAGGAGAACGTCGCCGCCGCCGAGATCACCTTGACCGACGAGGAGTTCGAGACGCTGGCCAAGGCGGGCGCCCAGCAGACCGTGTAACCGCCGTCCGCACCCAAAAATAGGGAAGATTCCCGATATCCCGCGGCCGCCCGACTCCGCACACTGGGCGGCGAGCGCTCCGGGCGGCCGGCACGGTCACACCAACCGCGACACCCCCACGCTGCGGCTTGCCGTCGCCGTGACGCCGCCCGGACGCGCCGAATACGGCTGCGTGGGCGGAGGGAAGACATGTCGTTTGTGGTTGCGGCGCCGGAGGTATTGACCTCTGCGGCAAGGGATTTGGAGAGCATCGGGTCTGCCCTGAATGAGGCCCACGCGGCGGCGGCCGGCTCCACGACCGGGGTGCTGGCGGCGGGGGCGGACGAGGTCTCGGGTGCGATCGCGACACTGTTCAGCGGCCACGGTCAGGCCTTTCAAGCGTTGAGCACGCAGGCGGCGTCCTTCCATCAGCAGTTCGTGCAGACCCTGACCGGCGGCGCGGGCGCGTATGCCCTCGCCGAGGCCGCCAACGCATCACCGTTGCAGACCCTGGAACAGGACGTGTTGGGCGTGATCAATGCCCCCACCGAGGCGCTGCTGGGCCGGCCCTTGATCGGTAACGGCGTGCCCGGTGCTCCGGGCCAGACCGGCGGGGCCGGTGGCCTGTTGTACGGCAATGGCGGTGCCGGCGGGAACGGCCTGCCCGGGCAGATCGGCGGCAACGGCGGTCCCGCTGGCTTGATCGGAAGCGGTGGCACGGGCGGCATGGGCGGGGCCGGCGCGGCCGGTGGCACCGGTGGCACCGGTGGGTGGCTCTACGGCAACGGCGGGGTCGGCGGCCAGGGAGGTGCCGCGCTAGCCGGCATCAACGGCGGGTTGCCCGGGCACGGCGGCACCGGCGGTAATGCAGTCCTATTCGGCACCGGGGGTGCTGGTGGTCAGGGTGGCACGGGGTTGACCGGGGCCAACGGTGTCAACCCGACGGTGAATAGCACGGCTGCGACCGGGGCCCCCGGGTCCGACGTGGTGGTCGGTAATGCCAACGCCACCGGCGTCAACGGGGGTGCCGGTGCCGATGGCGGACTTGGCGCCGCCGGCGGCACCGGCGGGTTGGGTGGCGGCGCGGACGTGACTGGTACCGGGAACGCGCGGGCCGGTAGCGGCGGACCCGGTGGTGCTGGCGGAAACGGCGGCGCCGGCGGCGCCGGCGGGACGGCCGCTACCAGTTCGGGTGAAGCGGACGGGGGTGCGGCCGGCAACGGGACCGTTGCCTTGGCTCCCGGCGGTGCGGGTGGAGCCGGCGGCTTCGGGGGTGTCGCTGAGTCGGGACATGGTGCTGCCTTCGGCCACTCCGGCGGGTCTGCGGGTGATGGCGGTGCGGGCGCACCTGGCGGCACTGGCGGCGTCGGGGGCGCGGGCGGCGACGGTGGTCGTGGCGGCCTCTTGGTTGGCAGTGGCGGTGCCGGCGGGGCCGGCGGTACCGGGGGCGTCGGGGGAAGTGGTGCCGCCGGCGGCCCCGGCGGCACCGGCGGCTTTGGTGGGTTCGCGATGAGCAGTGGCGGCGGTTCCGCCACAGCCGGCGACGGTGCCGCTGGTGGCGCGGGCGGTATCGGGGGTGCGGGCGGTACGGGCGGTGCGGGCGGATCGGGAGGTCATGGTGGTGCCGCCGGGCTAATCGGCGCGGGCGGTGACGGCGGCATCGCCGGCACCGGGGGTGTAGGCGGTCTAGGCGGTGTCGGTGGTCCGGGCGGCCAGGGCGGCCCAGGTGGCTTTAGCCAAGCTGCGCCGGGCAATAGCGGATTCGGCGGATACGGCGGCAACGGAGGCCACGGTGGCACCGGCGGCACCGGGGGCAACGGCGGCGGCAGCGGCATCGGCGGTGTGGGTGGGCCTGGCGGGCTCCTGTTCGGCGGGCCTGGTACCAACGGAGCCGCCGGCCCGGGCGGCAGCGGCGGCAGCGGCGGCAGCGGCGGGGGCTTCGGCATCCATGGCGACGGCGGCGCGGGGTCGACCCAGGACGGTGGCAACGGCAACGACGGCAGCCCCGGCGCTCAGGGTCCTTCCGGTCAGCACGGGTAGTCCTCCAGGTCACCGATACGGTGTCCTGGTGGCCGGCGAGCATCACAAACACCCTGGCGGTGGGTTCAACCCCCCGGATCCGACGACGAAGGGCGGCCCCGATTACGGCCGGTTCATCGACGCCGTGCGCAAGCTGCAGGACCACGCCCGCGCCGTCGACGCCCCCGACGCAGTGATCACCGAGGCCGCGGATCAGCTCGAGAAGCTCTCGGCGCTATTGAGCCCGTACGACGCCGACGAGTGGGAGTCGCCGTCCGGGCGCCGGATGGAACTGCCGATGCGCGGCAACATCCTGTCCATCCCGATGAAGGCGAGCAAGGGCGACGACGGGCGCATCCACGGCTGGGCGCGCTTCGCCCGATTTCACCTCGGGCGCAACGGCGCCGTGCACGGTGGGGCGCTGGGGATGCTGTTCGACAGCGTGCTCGGGCTGACGTCCTCGGTGATCACCGGCGGGCCGCGCCAGCGCACCGCCTACCTCAAGATCGACTACCGCCGCATCGTGCCGATCGAGAAGGAATTGCAGTTCGAGGCCGGCATCGACCGGGTGGACGGCCGAAAGATCTTCGTGTCGGGCCGGCTGTGCGACGGCGACACCCTGCTGACCGAGGCCGAGGCGCTGTTCGTGCGGCTCAAGCCTGGCCAGCCCTGAGCCTGCTCGGCCCCGATAGCATGGGCACGACCAATCACCGCACCCCAGCCTTGGAGACCAAACCCGATGAGCGCCGCCGCACAGCCCACCCCGGCAAACCCGATCCGGGTGCCTGCCGGGACCACCGCGGCCGCCGCGGTCGGTGAGGCCGGGCTGCCCAGGCGCGGCGCGCCCGACGCTATCGTGGTGGTGCGTGACGCCGACGGCAAGCTGCGCGACCTGAGCTGGGTGCCCGACGCCGACGCCGAGGTCGTCCCGGTCGCGGCCAACACCGACGAGGGCCGCAGCGTGATCCGGCACTCGGCCGCGCATGTGTTGGCCCAGGCCGTCCAAGACCTTTTCCCGCAAGCCAAATTGGGCATCGGGCCGCCCATCACCGACGGCTTCTACTACGACTTCGACGTGGCGGAGCCGTTCACGCCGGAGGATTTGGCCAAGCTGGAAAAGCGGATGCGCCAGATCGTCAAGGACGGCCAGCTCTTCGAACGGCGCGTCTACGAATCCAAGGACGCTGCGCGCGCCGAGCTGGCCGACGAGCCCTACAAGCTCGAACTCGTCGACGACAAGTCCGGCGACGCTGAGATCATGGAGGTCGGAGGTGACGAGCTTACCGCCTACGACAACCTCAATCCCCGCACCCGCGAACGGGTTTGGGGCGACCTGTGCCGGGGACCGCACATCCCCACCACCAAGCACATCCCCGCGTTCAAGCTGACCAGAAGCTCGGCGGCCTATTGGCGCGGCGATCAGAAAAACGCGAGCCTGCAACGCATCTACGGCACCGCGTGGGAGTCGCAGGAGGCGCTCGAGAAGCACCTGGAGCTGATCGAGGAGGCCCAGCGCCGCGACCACCGCAAGCTCGGCGCCGAGCTGGACCTGTTCAGCTTCCCCGACGAAATCGGTTCGGGCCTGGCGGTTTTCCATCCCAAGGGCGGGATCGTGCGCCGCGAGCTCGAGGACTACTCGCGGCGCAAGCACACCGAGGCCGGGTACCAATTCGTCAACACCCCGCACATCACCAAGGCCCAGCTGTTCCACACGTCGGGCCACCTGGACTGGTACGCCGACGGCATGTTCCCCCCGATGCACATCGACGCCGAACACAACGAGGACGGGTCGCTGCGCAAACCGGGGCAGGACTACTACCTCAAGCCGATGAACTGCCCGATGCACTGCCTGATCTTCCGGGCCCGCGGGCGGTCCTACCGCGAATTGCCGTTGCGGCTCTTCGAGTTCGGCACCGTCTATCGCCTCGAGAAGTCCGGCGTGATCCACGGGCTGACCCGGGTCCGCGGCCTGACGATGGACGACGCGCACATCTTCTGCACCCGCGACCAGATGCGCGACGAGCTGCGTTCGCTGCTGCGCTTCGTGCTCGACCTGCTCGGCGACTACGGCCTCACCGACTTCTACCTCGAACTGTCCACCAAGGACCCGGAGAAGTTCGTCGGCTCCGACGAGGTGTGGGAGGAAGCCACCAACGTGCTGGCCGAGGTGGGCGCCGAATCCGGGCTGGACCTGGTGCCCGACCCGGGGGGCGCGGCGTTCTACGGCCCGAAGATCTCCGTCCAGGTCAAGGACGCGCTGGGGCGCACCTGGCAGATGTCGACCATCCAGCTGGACTTCAACTTCCCGGAGCGTTTCGAGCTGGAATACACCGCCCCGGACGGGACGCGGCAGCGCCCGGTGATGATCCACCGCGCGCTCTTCGGGTCGATCGAGCGGTTCTTCGGCATCCTGACCGAGCACTACGCGGGCGCGTTCCCGGCGTGGCTGGCGCCGGTACAGGTGGTCGGCATCCCGGTCGCCGACGAGCACGTCGAGTATCTGGAAAGCGTTGCCGCGCAGCTGAAGTCGCACGGCGTGCGGGTCGAGGTGGACGCCAGCGACGACCGGATGGCCAAGAAGATCGTGCACCACACCAACCAGAAGGTGCCGTTCATGTTGCTGGCCGGCGACCGTGACGTGCAGGCCGGAGCGGTGAGCTTCCGCTTCGGTGACCGCACGCAGATCAACGGTGTGGACCGGGACAGCGCCGTCGATGCGATCGTGAAGTGGATCGCCGATCGCGAAAACGCTACTCCCACAGCCGAACTGGTGAAGGTAACCGGCGGTGAGTGACTCCGAGCGCGACGACACCATCCTGGACCGGGGCGTCGGTGAGCAAGACCACCTGCAACGGCTGTGGACGCCGTACCGGATGACCTACCTGGCCGAGGCGCCGATGAAGCGCGATAACGGAAAGACCGAGCAGCCCTTCACCGACATCCCGCAGCTGCCCGACGAGGACGGCCTGGTGGTCGCGCGCGGCGAACTCGTCTACGCCGTGCTCAACCTCTACCCCTACAACCCCGGGCACCTGATGGTGGTGCCCTACCGGCGGGTGTCGGAGCTTGAGGACCTGACCGAGGCGGAGAGCGCGGAGCTGATGGCCTTCACGCAGAAGGCGATTCGCGTCATCAAGAACGTGTCGCGGCCGCACGGCTTCAACGTCGGGATGAACCTCGGCACGTCGGCCGGGGGCTCGCTGGCCGAGCACCTGCACGTGCACGTCGTGCCCCGCTGGGGCGGCGACGCCAACTTCATCACCATCGTCGGTGGCGCCAAGGTCATCCCTCAGCTGCTGCGCGACACCCGCCAGCTGCTGGCCACGGAGTGGGCGAAACAGTCATGAGCAAAGTGCCGTTCCTGTCGCGGGCGGCGTTCGCGCGGCTCACCACTCCCACGGCACGGGCATGCCTGAAAGTCGGATTGACGCCCGACGCCGTGACGATCCTGGGCACGGTCGTCGCGGTCGCGGGGGCACTGACACTGTTCCCGACGGGCCGGCTCTTCGCCGGCACGCTGGTCGTCTGGTTCTTCGTGCTCTTCGACATGCTCGACGGGGCGATGGCCCGGGAACGAGGCGGCGGAACGCGTTTCGGCGCGGTGCTGGACGCGACGTGCGACCGGATCAGCGACGGCGCCGTGTTCTGCGGGCTGCTGTGGTGGGCGGCCTTCGGCCTGCACGACAAGCTCCTGGTGGTGGCCACCCTGATCTGCCTGGTCACCTCGCAGGTGATCTCCTACATCAAGGCGCGGGCCGAAGCCAGCGGGCTGCGCGGCGACGGCGGCATCATCGAACGTCCGGAGCGGCTGATCATCGTGCTGGTCGGCGCCGGCATCTCCGACTTCCCCTACATCGCTTGGCCGCCCGCGCTGTCGGTGGCGATGTGGCTGCTCGCGGCGGCCAGCGTCGTCACCTGCGTGCAGCGGCTGCACACGGTGCGCACTTCCCCCGGCGCGACGGAGCCCATGCCGTGATCCCGAACCCGCCCGGCCTCAACGCGATCGGGGCGCCCCGCCGCCTGGTGAGTCGCCTGGTAGCAGCCACCACCACCGACAGGATGAGCGACTGGGCGTACGCCACCGGGTGGATGGCGGTGCGGGCGATGCCGGAGTTCGCCGCCCGCAACGCATTCGACGCCGGCGCGCGTTACGCCGCCCGCGGCGGTGGGCCAGATCAGTTGCGCAAGAACCTGGCCCGGGTGATCGGCGTGCCACCCGATCAGGTGCCGGACCAGCTGATGCGAGCCTCGCTGGCGTCCTACGCGCGCTACTGGAGGGAGGCCTTCCGGCTGCCGACGATGGACCACCGCGAGTTGGCCCGTCGCATCGACAAGACGTTCCGCGGGGCCGACCACATCGACGCCGCCCTGGCCGAGGGCAGGGGAGTGGTGCTCGCGCTGCCGCACAGCGGCAACTGGGACATGGCCGGGGTGTGGCTGGTGCAGACGCACGGCACCTTCGCCACCGTCGCGGAGCGCCTCAAACCCGAATCGCTGTACCGGCGCTTCATCGGGTACCGGGAAAGCCTTGGCTTTGAGGTCATCCCGCTCTCCGGCGGCGAACGCCCGCCGTTCGAGCTGCTCTGCGAGCGGCTGCGGGCCAACCGGCCGGTGTGCCTGATGGCCGAGCGAGACCTGACCCGCACCGGTGTTGAAGTGAAATTCTTCGGCGAACCCACCCGCATGCCGGCCGGGCCGGCGAAGCTCGCGATCGAAACCGGGGCGGCCCTGTGCCCGGCGCACTGCTGGAACGAGCCCGACGGCTGGCCCGTCGAGATCCACCCGCCCGTGGACACCTCGAGCGGCGACGTCCAGGCCGTCACGCAGGCGCTGGCCGATCAGTTCGCCACGAACATCGCCGCGCACCCCGAGGACTGGCACATGATGCAGCCGCAGTGGCTCGCGGATTTGTCGGACGCCAAGCAGGCGAGGTTGAGGGAAACCTGATGCGAATCGGGATGGTCTGTCCGTATTCGTTCGACGTGCCGGGCGGGGTGCAATCCCATGTCCTGCAGCTGGCCGAGGTGATGCGCGCCCGCGGGAACGAGGTCAGCGTCCTGGCACCGGTGTCCCCGCACGCCGCGCTGCCCGACTACGTCGTCTCCGCCGGCAAGGCTGTCCCGATTCCCTACAACGGGTCCGTGGCGCGGCTGCGGTTCGGCCCGGCCACCCACCGCAAGGTCAAAAAGTGGCTCGTGGAGGGAGATTTCGATGTCCTGCACCTGCACGAGCCCAACGCGCCCAGCCTGTCGATGCTGGCCCTGAACATCGCCGAGGGGCCGATCGTCGCCACGTTTCACACGTCGACCACCAAATCGCTGACCCTGACGGTCTTTCAGGGCATCCTGCGCCCGATGCACGAAAAGATCGTCGGCCGCATCGCGGTCTCCGACCTGGCCCGGCGCTGGCAGATGGAGGCGCTGGGCACCGACGCGGTAGAGATCCCCAACGGGGTCGACGTCGATTCGTTCGCCTCGGCGCCGCGGCTCGACGGATATCCGCGGCCGGGCAAGACCGTGCTTTTCCTGGGCCGCTACGGCGAGCCCCGCAAGGGCATGACGGTGTTGCTCGAGGCGCTGCCGCGGGTGGTCGAGAGTCACCCGGATGCGCAGTTGCTGATCGTCGGTCGCGGCGACGAGGACGAATTGCGCGAGCAGGCAGGCGGAATGACTCGCTACCTCCGTTTTCTTGGCCAGGTGGACGACGCCGGAAAGGCGTCGGCGATGCGCAGCGCCGACGTCTACTGCGCGCCCAACACGGGAGGGGAGAGCTTCGGGATCGTTCTGGTCGAGGCGATGGCCGCCGGCACGCCGGTGGTGGCCAGCGACCTGGACGCGTTCCGGCGCGTGTTGTGCGACGGCGACTGCGGGCGGCTGGTGCCGGTCGATGACGGCGCCGCGCTGGCCGATGCGCTGGTCAAGGTGCTGGCCGACGACGCGCTGCGCGAACGCTACGTGGCGGCCGCTTCGAGGGCGGTCCACCGCTACGACTGGTCGGTGGTGGCCAGCCAGATCATGCGGGTGTACGAGACGGTCGCCGGGGCGGGCGCCAAGGTGCAGGTGGCCAGTTGATGACGTGGCTCGTCATCGCCGTCGTGGCGTTGGTGGCGCTGGTCGCCTTCGCCGGCTGGGCATACCAGACCGCCCACCGGCTCGACCGGCTGCACGTCCGCTACGACCTGTCCTGGCAGGCGCTCGATGGGGCGCTGGCCCGACGCGCGGTGGTGGCTCGGGCCGTGGCGATCGACGGGTATGGGAGTTCTGCCGAGGGCAGGCGGCTGGCCGCGCTGGCCGACGCGGCGGAACACGCGCCGCGCGCGGCCCGCGAGAACGCGGAAAACGAGCTGTCGGCCGCGCTCGCGATGGTCGATCCCGCGTCGCTGCCGGCGGGTCTGATCGCCGAGCTGGCCGACGCCGAGGCCCGCGTCGTGCTGGCCCGCCGCTTCCACAACGACGCCGTTCGCGACACCCTGGCCCTGCGTGAGCGATTCTTGGTGCGCACCCTTCGGCTGGGCGGAACCGCCGCGCTGCCAAGCTATTTCGAGATCGTGGAGCGCCCGCACGCGCTGGCACACCCCGAGCGCGGCGTGCCCAACCACCGCACGTCGGCGCGGGTGGTGCTGCTCGACGAGTCCGGCGCCGTGCTGTTGTTGTGCGGGTCGGACCCGGCCAACCCGGCATTCGGCGACGGGGCCGCGCCGCGTTGGTGGTTCACCGTGGGCGGCGAGGTGGGCGATGGCGAGCGGTTGGTCGAGGCGGCCGTGCGCGAGCTGGCCGAAGAGACCGGCCTGCGGGTCGAGCCGGCCGACATGATCGGACCCGTGTGGCGGCGCGACGAGGTATTCGAGTTCAACGGCTCGCTGATCGAGAGCGAGGAGTTCTACCTCCTGCACCGCACCCGCCGATTCGAGCCGTCCCTGGCGGGGCGGACCGAGCTGGAACGCAGCTACATTCACGGCGCCCGTTGGTGTGACGCTAACGACATCGCCGAGCTGACCGCCGCGGGCGAGCAGGTGTACCCGCGCCAACTGGGCGAGTTGCTGCCGGTGGCCAACCGGCTGGCGGACGGCGCCGACCGCGCCGCGGCCGGGGTGCCGCAGCCCATCCTCTGAGGTCTTAGAGCCGCAATCCGACGTCGGCCAGCGCGTTGGTGATGCCCTGCACCGCCCCCTGCTGCAGCTCGGCTCCGAGCGTCGCCGGATCGATCTGCGGGAACAGCCCGAACGGCGTGGGCACGTCCTGGTAGGCGGTGCGGTCGTAGCCCAGCTCGACGAGTACCCGCAGGTCCGGCTGGACCAGATCGGCCAGCGGGTGTCCCACCAGGGGAATGGCGCGCAGCGGGTCCAGCAGCGGCAGGTTCGGGTTGGGAATGAGGATGTAGGTCGTCATGGTGTCCCCCGGCGACACCGGCTGGACCACCCCCGACGCCAGCTGCGCGGCGGTCACGGTGTTGTAGGCCGGGTGCACGAAAAGGAAGCCGGCGATGGCGTTCGCGTCGGCCAAAATATCGATCGGGTACTGCGGGAAGTCGGCGGCGCCGTCGTATTGGACGGCGTAGTCGATGGTGGGGTAGGCGTTGGTGGGGGTCGCGCCGTAGAACGTGAAGCCCATTCCCGGTATGGAGAAACCGGGCATGCGCGCCAGCAGCCCGCCGTCGGGGCGGTCCGGGTTGGCGATCAGCACGAAGGACAGCTGGTCCAGCGCCGGCCGCACGCCCGCCGGCAAAGATTGCAGATAGCGCATTTCGACGGTGGCGATCACGGCGCTTTGCGAGCCGCCGAAGACGATGACGTGGTTTCCCGCCGCGAGTTGCGTGTTGATCGCCGTGTTCAGGTTCTGCACACCCTGGGCCACGGACTGGTCCAGCGTCAGGCTGTCCAGCCCGGTGAAGGGGAACAACTTCTCGGGCGTCACCAGGAACTGCGCGTTGTAGTCGGGATGAGTCGGATTGATGAAGAGCTCGGAAGCCAGCACGTTGTGCAGCCGGGGCAGCGGGCCCAGGCCGGTGCCGCCCATGATCAGCGCCGTCGGCCCGCCGACTCCCACCTGGTTCTCGTTGACGAGCAGCACCCCGACGTTGCCGTTGCCCGGGTTCCCGAAGCCGATGTTCTGATTGCCGGTGTTCCCGATGCCGATGTTCTGGTTGCCCGTGTTCTGGATGCCGAAGTTCGCGTTGCCGAGGTTTCCGATGCCGATGTTGCCGTTGCCGACGTTGTTGATGCCGATGTTGCCGACGCCGACGTTTCCGCTGCCCAGGTTCTGCGGCAGCGCCTGCCACGGCACCAGTTGCGCGACCGCGGCCGAGGCACCGGCGTAATAATCCGACATCGCGGCCGCGTCCTGCGCCCACATCTGCTCGTACTCGGCCTCGGCCGCCGCGATCGCCGGGGCGTTCTCGCCCAGCAGGTTGTATCCCACCAGCGACAGCAACCGGGTTCGGTTGGCGGCCACCGCAATTGGGTGCACCGTGGCCGCCAGCGCCGCCTCGTAGGTGCCGGCGGCCAACCGGGCCTGGGCGGCGGTCTGCTCGGCCTGACCCGCCGCCGCACTCAGCCACGCCGCGTACGGGCCGGCCGCGCTCGCCATCGCCGCCGCCGCCGGGCCGGCCCAGGCCTCGCCCGCCAACTCGGCGGTCACCGACGCGAAGGAGCCCGCCGCGGCGCGCAGCTCCTCGGCCAGCCCGTCCCAGGCCGACGCCACCGCCAGCATCGGGCCCTGGCCCGGACCGGCGAACATGCGCGCGCTATTCAATTCCGGCGGCATCACGGCGAAATTCATCGCTACGTTTCTTTCGACTCGGTGATCCGACGATATGACAGGTCCCGCGCCCGAGCTGGAAAAACCGGTTTGTTGGCCCCCACTAGACTGGTGCAGGCATTGACGGAGCGAAGGAGAGACGTGGACACCGCCCAGGCAAATGGTGGCCAGGCCAACCAGACCGGCACCGCGCGCGTCAAGCGCGGCATGGCCGAGATGCTGAAGGGCGGCGTCATCATGGACGTCGTCACGCCCGAGCAGGCGCGCATCGCCGAGGGCGCGGGCGCCGTCGCGGTCATGGCGCTGGAACGGGTGCCGGCCGACATCCGCGCCCAGGGCGGGGTGTCGCGGATGAGCGACCCCGACATGATCGAGGGCATCATCTCCGCCGTGACCATCCCGGTCATGGCCAAGGTGCGCATCGGTCACTTCGTCGAGGCGCAGATCCTGCAGAGCCTCGGGGTGGACTACATCGACGAGTCGGAGGTGTTGACGCCCGCCGACTACACCCACCACATCGACAAGTGGAAGTTCACCGTGCCGTTCGTGTGCGGCGCGACCAATCTCGGCGAGGCGCTGCGGCGCATCGGCGAGGGCGCGGCGATGATCCGCTCCAAGGGCGAGGCCGGCACCGGCGACGTGTCCAACGCCACCACGCACATGCGGGCCATCAGCGGCGAGATCCGCCGGCTGACGTCGCTGTCCGAGGACGAATTGTACGTCGCCGCAAAGGAATTGCAGGCGCCCTACGAGCTGGTCCTCGAGGTGGCCCGGGCGGGCAAGCTGCCGGTCACCCTGTTCACCGCCGGCGGCATCGCCACCCCCGCCGACGCGGCGATGATGATGCAGCTCGGCGCCGAGGGCGTGTTCGTCGGCTCCGGCATCTTCAAGTCCGGGGCGCCCGAGCACCGCGCCGCCGCGATCGTGAAGGCCACCACCTTCTACGACGATCCGGACGTGCTGGCCAAGGTGTCGCGCGGGCTGGGCGAGGCGATGGTGGGCATCAACGTGGAGCAGATCCCGCAGCCGCACCGCCTGGCCGAACGCGGCTGGTAAGAACAACCTGTGTCGATCGAGAAGATCCTTGATCTCGAGCAACTCGAGGTCAACATCTATCGCGGAAACGTGTTCAGCCCGGACTCGGGATATTTTCAGCGCACCTTCGGCGGCCATGTAGCCGGGCAGTCCCTGGTGTCGGCGGTGCGCACCGTCGACCCGCATTTCCTGGTGCACTCGCTGCACGGCTACTTCCTGCGGCCCGGGGACGCCACGGCGTCGACGGTCTTCATCGTCGAACGCATCCGCGACGGCGGCTCGTTCTGCACCCGCCGCGTCAACGCCATCCAGCACGGCGAAACCATCTTTTCGATGTCGGCGTCGTTCCAGACCGACCAGGAGGGCATCAACCACCAGGACGCGATGCCCGCCGCGCCGCCGCCGGACGGCCTGCCGGGGTTGAGCTCCATGAAGGTGTTCGACGACGCCGGGTTCCGCCAGTTCGAGGAGTGGGACGTCCGCATCGTGCCGCGGGAGCGCGTGGAGCGGCTGCCCGGCAAGGCCTCGCAGCAGCAGGTGTGGTTCCGCCACCGCGACCCGCTGCCCGACGACCCGGTGCTGCACATCTGCGCGCTGGCCTACATGAGCGATCTCACGTTGTTGGGCTCGGCGCAGGTGACTCACCTCGATGAACGCGCGCACCTGCAGGTGGCCTCGCTCGACCACGCGATGTGGTTCATGCGGGTGTTCCGGGCCGACGAGTGGCTGCTCTACGACCAGTCCTCGCCCTCGGCCTGCGGCGGTCGCGCGCTGTGCCAGGGCAAGATCTTCAACCAGTACGGCGAGATGGTCGCGGCGGTCATGCAGGAGGGTCTGACCCGCTTCCCGCGCGGATACCAGCCGCACAAGCAATGATTTCCCCGTGAGCGCGCCGAAGATCGGGGTCCTGGCCCTGCAGGGCGACACCCGCGAGCACCTGGCGGCGCTGCGCGAGGCGGGAGCCGAGTCGATGCCGGTGCGTCGCCGCAGCGAGCTGGATGCGGTGGACGGGCTGGTCATTCCCGGTGGCGAATCCACCACGATGAGCCACCTGTTGCTGGATTTCGAGCTGCTCGAGCCGTTGCGGAGGCGGCTGGCCGACGGGCTTCCCGCCTACGGCGCGTGCGCCGGCATGATCCTGCTGGCCACCGACATCCTCGATGCCGGCGCCCGGGGCCGGCAGGCGCTGCCGCTGCGCGCGATCGATATGACCGTGCGGCGCAACGCTTTTGGGCGACAGGTCGACTCGTTCGAGGGCGACATTCCATTCGCTGGGCTCGACGGGCCGGTGCGCGCGGTTTTCATCCGCGCGCCGTGGGTCGAGCGGACGGGCGACGGGGTCCAGGTGCTCGCCAGCGCGGCCGGGCACGTCGTCGCGGTCCGGCAGGGCCCGATGCTGGCGACCGCGTTTCACCCGGAGATGACCGGCGACCGCCGCATCCACCACATGTTCGTCGACATCGTCAGGGGCGAGGCGTAGTCACATCCGCCACTTGCGTCCCCCGAGGGGTGGCATGAGGCTTTCTGTCCGCCTCACAGCGACAGCCGTTGTCGCTCTGAGGCGGGCAAGTAGGGTGCCGCTCGCTTTCTTGTGACGCCTGTGACTGCGGTGACGGCGGGGAGCACCGGGGCCATCGGCATCCACCGCCCACGTAGACTCGTTGGGCGAGTTATCGAGCACCAGAATGCAAAAGAAGAAGAGGTAGCAACACCGATGAGCGGCCATTCCAAGTGGGCCACCACCAAGCACCAGAAGGCCGTCAAGGACGCGCGTCGCGGCAAGGAGTTCGCGCGGCTGATCAAGAACATCGAGGTCGCCGCCCGTACCGGCGGCGGTGACCCGGCCGGCAACCCGACGCTTTACGACGCGATCCAGAAGGCCAAGAAGACCTCGGTGCCCAACGACAACATCGAGCGCGCCCGCAAACGCGGGGCGGGCGAGGAGGCCGGCGGCGCCGACTGGCAAACCATCACCTACGAGGGCTACGCGCCCAACGGGGTGGCGGTGCTGATCGAGTGCCTGACCGACAACCGCAACCGCGCCGCCAGCGAGGTGCGGGTGGCGATGACGCGCAACGGCGGCACCATGGCCGACCCCGGCTCGGTGGCCTACCTGTTCTCCCGCAAGGGCGTTGTCACGCTGGAGAAGAACGGCCTGACCGAAGACGACGTGCTGACGGCCGTGCTCGACGCCGGCGCCGAGGACGTCAACGACCTGGGCGACAGCTTCGAGATCATCTCCGAGCCGACCGACCTGGTCGCGGTGCGCACCGCGCTGCAGGACGCCGGCATCGACTACGAGTCGGCCGAGGCCAGCTTCCAGCCGTCGGTCAGCGTTCCCGTCGACCTCGACGGCGCCCGCAAGGTGTTCAAGCTCGTCGATGCGCTGGAGGACAGCGACGACGTGCAGAACGTCTACACCAACGTCGACGTCTCCGACGAGGTGCTGGCCGCGCTCGACGAGGAGTGAACCAACCCTCTTAGTCGTACCCGTGCCGCATGTCCTCGACGACGCGCGGATTGTCCAGGGTCGACGGCTCGAGCGGGCGGTCGCCGATGTCGCCGGCGAAGACGGTGGCCGCGTCGAGCACCCGCTGGTTCAGGAAGCGCAGCGGGGGAGCGTCGGCCGGCACCCTCGGGACCGGTGCGGAACCGGCGCGCGCCGCCAAGACGAACCCCCAGTCCCCGAACGTGGGCACATGCACGTGATACGGCGTGACGGCATAACCGGCGGCCCGGATCGTCGAGACCGTGCGCCAGAACGCCGTCCGCGTGGAGAACGGGCTGCCCGCCTGTACGACCATCAGCCCGCCGGGCGCCAGCGCGCGGGCGGCGAGCGCGTAGAACTCGGTCGAATACAGCCGGCCCAGCACGGGCGTGTCGGGGTCGGGAAGGTCGACGATCACCGCGTCGAATCCGGTGTCCGAGGCGCCACGCAGCCAGGTCATCGCGTCGCCGATCACGACCTTGACGCGCGGGTTGTCCAGCGAGCCGCCGTTGGCCTCGCGCATGGTGGTGCGCGCCAATTCGATGACGGCGGGGTCGAGCTCGACCTGCACGATCTTGCCGATGCCGGGCTGGCGCAGCAGCTCGCGGGCGGCCAGGCCGTCGCCGCCGCCGAGCACCAGCACCGAGTGGGCGCCGGCACCGAGGGCGGGGTATACCAGGCTTTCGGTGTAGCGGTATTCGTCGCGCGTGGAGAACTGCAGGCCCCCGTCGAGGTAGAGGCGCATGTCGTTGCCGCGCCGGGTCACCACGATCTCCTGATAGGCCGTGTGCCGGTAGGCGATGATCGGGTCGGCGTAAAGCCTTTGCCTGCTTGTGGTTTCGATGTCGGCCGAACGCACCAGCAGCGTTGCTAACAGCCCGAGCGCGGCCGCGAGCGCGCACAGCGCCGTGGCCAGTTGCCGCGCGGACACGATGCGGCGCAACAAGAAGACCGCCACGATCCCCGCCGCCGCCAGGTTGATGATGCCCGTCGCCGCCGCGCCGCGAATCATCCCGAGGTGCGGCAGCAGCAGAAACGGCCAGACGAGCCCGCCCAGCAGCGCGCCCAGGTAGTCGGCGGCGTTGAGGTTGGCCAGCGTGCGGCCGGCGTCGGCGGCGTGCGCCGTCCGCCCCCGCTGCAGCAGCGTCATCAGCAGCGGCACCTCGGCGCCGACCAGGCCGCCGATCAGGGCCGTGCCCGCCGCCAGCACCCACGTCGAGCCCACCGAGCCGTCCAGGAACGCGAACACCGTGTACAGCGCGGCCGCGGACAGGCCGCCGATGATTCCCAGCAGCGCCTCGACGGCGATGAAGGCGATCGCCGCGTGCGCCAGCAGCGGCTTGGCCAGCAGCGCGCCCGCGCCCAGCGCCGCGATGTAGCCCGCGACGATCAGCGACGTGGCGACGATGCCCCCGCCGTTGAGGCTGGCCGACAGCGTCAGCAGCGCGAGTTCGTAGATGATGCCGCAGGCCGCGCAGGCCGCCACGGCGGCCAACAAGACGGCGCGCCAACGGCCCTGGGACGTCATGACACCGCCGCGGCGGTCACCCCTCCCACGGCCAGCAATATCAGGGCGACCGCGAAGGACCCCGGGTGCAGCGTGGGCTCGTCGATGTGCTCGTGGAAGTCGCCGGGGATCAGCAGGTGCATCGCCAGCAGCGCGATCCCCAGCAGGATCACGCCCATCAACCCGTACACCGCCACGCCGAGGAGCCCCTGGCCCAGCTGGCTGTAGCTGTTGGCGATGGCGGTGATGATGACGATGGTGAGCGAGATGTACATGGCGCCCGCGACGACGACGGCGTTGGGGCGGCGGTCGATGAACACCAGCTGACGCAGCTTGCCCGGGGTCAGCCAGTCGACCATGTAGAACCCGACGAGCAGCACCGCCATCCCGACGGCGAAGTACAGGATCGTCGCGACCGCGCCCTTCAAGACGGGATTGACGTCGACGTTGCCGATCTCGACGGCGAGGTTCATGGTTGTCTCCTTTGCGGTTAGATCACTTGGTTCCGCCGGGGCCGCCCGGGGTGCCGCCGGCGCCGCCCGACGGGGAGCCCGGGAAGAAGCCGGGGCCCAGGAAGACGAATGCGCCGTGGCTGTATCCGGCGCTCAGGGGTTCGACGCGGATGCTGCACGGATTGTTGCCGTCGGGCCCGACGATCACGATGTTGTTGCTGTACCGCAGGTACTCGCTGTCGCCGTTGGACGCGCGCGCCTCGGGGGCCTGATAGTCGGCGAGCGCGTCGGCGACCTGGTCGGGGGAGCCGGTGCACTGGTAGCGCGTGCCGTTCACGTCGCGGGAGTACTCGTGGTAATGGCTCGCGATGTAGGACCCGATGTCCTTCTGCTCCAAGATGATTCCGAAGACCAGGCAGGCGATTGCGGCGACGGCCAGCGCCCCGGAGATCAGGAACAGGCGGTTGCGGCTCACGGGCGCCACCGGCTCTCGGTGTGCACCACCACGCCGCCCGACTCCAGCGGGTACAGATGCCAGGTCTGCCAGTGCCATCCGGCGCCGTCGGGCTCGGCGGCCAGGGCGGTCAGCGCGGCGTCGTCGCCGGGGAACGTGCCGCCGAGCCAGCCCGGTTGCCGCGCACAGCGTTCGCGCAGCTCGCCGGCCAGCCGGCGGAAGCTCGCCTCCTCGTGCGTCTCGGTGCGGGACCGCAGCCGGTAGCCGGGGGCGTCGGTGCGCCGCGGCAGGTCGCCGCCGATGCCGCGGGCGGTACACGAAACCTGTTCGGAGAACTGGCCTTTCGCGTGCTCGACCGCGACCACGTGCGATGCGCCCAGCACGCCGAGCAGCAGCGCGCCGCCGTCCGGATGCTCCAGCGAACAGGTGGCGAGCGGCGCCGGCGCGGGCGCGTTGAGCGCGAGCCCCAGCCGTTCCCCGGACACGTCCGCCGGAGTCACGGCGAGCTGATGGAGGGGCACCGAGGCGGTCCTATGGCGAGGAGGGTGGGGGCGCGGGGTAGACGGTCAGCTCCCCGGGCACGACGGACTTGCCCGTCGAAACCTCCCAGGGCATGTCCGGTGCCCAGCGCTCGAACGACAGCAGGGCGCTCTCGTTGGCGTTGGTGCAGTCGAGGAATTCCATCTCGCCGCCGGCGGGCAGGCCGGTGGTGCCCTCGGTGGTGTAGGACGCCCGGCCGCGCTCGGTCTCGTGGAAGGCCACGCCGTCGATGACGTACTGGTCACCGGGCTGCAGAGTGAGGTCCTTGCGGGTGACCCACATGGCCAGCTCCAGGCGCCCGTCGTCCTCTTCGACGCTCAGCCAGATCGGCTGGTCGCCGCCCTCCAGGAGGTGCTCCCACCACACGAACGGCCCCTCGCGGAACGTCACCGAGCCGCGCACCACGAGGTCGACGCCGCCGTAGCTGACGATCGCGCCGGGGCCGAGTTGGCGGGGCCCGAACTGCGGCATGGCGTTGAACGACAGCGGGTCGGAGCGCCCCCGCGGCGGGGCCGGCTTCTTGGGTCGCCGCAAAGCGATGACCAGCACCACGATCGACGCGATGAACAGCACCGCCGCCAGGACGAGCAGGACTGTTCCCACGCTGAACCTTCCGTTGCCACAGGGCTAGAGCGAACGTGGGCTATAAGTTAACAGCTTTTACCCGAGGGCAGCGTGTCCTACCGGATGCCGTCGGTGTCGCCGGTTAGGCTCTCGAACAGCTGTTCGTACGAAGGAGCCGGCAATGCGCGTGATGGGCGTCGACCCGGGGCTGACCCGATGCGGCCTGGCGGTTGTGGAGACCGGTGGGGGGCGCAAGGTCGTCGCGCTCGACGTCGACGTGGTGCGCACCGGCTCGGACGCGCCGCTGACCAAGCGGTTGCTGGCCGTCAGCGATGCCGTCGAGCACTGGCTGGACACCCACCGGCCGGACGTGGTGGCCATCGAGCGGGTGTTCTCCCAGCACAACGTGTCGACCGTGATGGGCACCGCGCAGGCCGGCGGCGTGGTCGCGCTGGCGGCGGCCAGGCGCGGCATCGACGTGCACTTCCACACCCCCACCGAGGTGAAGGCCGCGGTCACCGGCAACGGGTTCGCCGACAAGGCGCAGGTCACCACGATGGTCACCAAAATCCTTGCGCTGCAGGCCAAACCGACGCCGGCCGACGCGGCCGACGCGTTGGCGTTGGCGATCTGCCACAGCTGGCGCGCGCCGATGATCGCCCGGATGGCCGCCGCCGAGGCCCTCGCCGCGCAGCAACGGCACGCCTACCGGGCCAAGTTGGCGGCGACGCGCAAGGCGGCCGCCCGATGATCGCGTCGGTGCGCGGCGAGGTGCTCGAGGTGGCGCTCGACCACGTCGTGATCGAGGCGGCCGGCGTCGGCTACCGGGTCAACGCGACGCCGTCGACGCTGGCGACGCTGCGGCAGGGCAGCGAGGCCCGGCTGATCACCGCGATGATCGTGCGCGAGGACTCGATGACGCTGTACGGGTTCACCGACGCGCAGACCCGCGACCTGTTCCTGACGCTGCTGTCGGTGTCGGGGGTGGGGCCGCGGCTGGCGATGGCGACGCTGGCGGTGCACGACGCCGCCACGTTGCGCCAGGTCCTGCACGACGGCGACGTCGCCGCGCTGACCCGGGTGCCCGGCATCGGCAAGCGCAGCGCCGAGCGGATGGTGCTGGAGCTGCGCGACAAGGTCGGGGCCGTGGCCGCGACCAACGGGGCGCCGCTCGTCAACGGCCACGCGGTGCGCAGCCCGGTGGTGGAGGCGCTGGTCGGCCTGGGCTTCGCCGCCAAGCAGGCCGAGGAGGCCACCGACAAGGTGCTGGCCGGCGATCACGAGGCGACCACGTCCAGCGCGCTGCGGGCCGCCCTGTCCCTGCTGGGTAAGTCGCGATGACGCGCGCCGGCGACGATGCAGAGCGGAGCGATGAGGAGGAGCGGCGCAAATGACCGACGACTTCTCCGACCGCGACGTCTCGCCGGCGCTGACCGTCGGCGAGGGCGACATCGACGTCAGCCTGCGGCCCCGCTCCCTGCGGGAGTTCATCGGGCAGTCGCGGGTGCGCGAGCAGCTGCAGCTGGTCATCGAGGGGGCCAAGAACCGCGGCGGCACACCGGATCACATCCTGCTGTCCGGTCCGCCGGGGCTGGGCAAGACCTCGCTGGCGATGATCATCGCGGCGGAGCTCGGCTCGTCGTTGCGGGTGACGTCCGGTCCGGCGCTGGAACGCGCCGGCGACCTGGCCGCGATGCTGTCCAACCTGGTCGAGCACGACGTGTTATTCATCGACGAGATCCACCGCATCGCGCGGCCCGCCGAGGAGATGCTCTACCTGGCCATGGAGGACTTCCGGGTGGACGTGGTCGTGGGCAAAGGCCCCGGGGCGACGTCGATTCCGCTGGAGGTGGCGCCCTTCACGCTGGTAGGCGCCACCACCCGGTCCGGCGCGCTGACCGGCCCGCTGCGCGACCGGTTCGGGTTCACCGCGCACATGGACTTCTACGAGCCCGCCGAGCTGGAGCGGGTGCTGGCCCGGTCCGCCGGGATCCTCGGCATCGAGCTGGGCGCCGACGCGGGCGCCGAGATCGCGCGACGCTCGCGGGGGACCCCGCGGATCGCCAACCGGCTGTTGCGCCGGGTCCGCGACTTCGCCGAGGTGCGCGCCGACGGCGTGATCACCCGCGACGTCGCGAAGTCCGCGCTGGAGGTCTACGACGTCGACGAACTGGGGCTGGACCGGCTGGACCGGGCGGTGCTGTCGGCGCTGACCCGCGGCTTCGGCGGCGGCCCGGTCGGGGTCTCGACGCTGGCGGTGGCGGTGGGCGAGGAGGCCGCGACCGTCGAGGAGGTGTGCGAGCCGTTCCTGGTGCGGGCGGGCATGGTCGCGCGCACCCCGCGCGGCCGGGTGGCCACCGCCCAGGCCTGGACGCACCTCGGCCTGACGCCGCCGGCCGGGGCGACCGGCCTCGGGCAACCGGGCCTGTTCGACTAGGACGGTTGGCGCCGCCCCCCGGGGTGTGGGTTACGTCACTCGCGCCGCGGGTACCCGCCTCGCAACAGCAATCACTGTTGAAGGAGATTCTGATGAGGCGAACCAACCCCGACTATGACCGCCCTCGCGCGGCGTACATGCCTCGCAGCCGCGGCGCGCTGAGCGGGCTGCTGCTGATCCTCTTGGGTGCGTGGGGCGCGCTGATCCCGTTCTTCGGACCCAACGTCAACTGGGCGTACATGGCCGACCCGGCCTGGACGTGGACGACGGCGAAAGGCTGGCTGGAGGTGCTCCCCGGCGTCGTCGCCGCGGTGGGCGGCCTGATCCTGCTCGTGTCCGGCAATCGCGCCAGCGCGGTGCTCGGCGGCTGGCTGGCCGTCGTCGCCGGCGCCTGGTTCGTCGTCGGCCGGGCGTTCGCGCCGATGCTGAACATCGGGGACTTCGGCCAGCCGGCGGCCGCGACGGACCTAAAGCGGGCCCTGCTCGAGGTCACCTACTTCACCGGCCTCGGTGCGCTGATCGTGTTCCTCGGCGGCGCCGCCCTGGGGCGTGTCGCGGTGCGGCATGCCCGCGACGTCGTCGTGGCGGAACCGGCGCCGGTGGCCGCGGCCCCGGCGGAGCAACCGGCCATGTATGACGAATCGCGTCGCGACGTGCCGACCGACGAGCGCACCGGGCGCGGCTTCTTCCATCGGCGCACCGGGGGCGGCCTTTTCCGCCGCCACCACCACGCCGGCGTCTAGTGCCGATCGCAAGCGCGGCGCTGGCGCCGGGCGCCGCGGGTCGGCACCATCTGGCCTGATCGCGCGAGAGCACCGGTAGCCCCAGCGGGCCGCCGGTGCTGTTGCGCGCCAGGGCGAGCGCCGCTCGGTATGGTTCTTGGGTCGTTGGCTTACCGAGGAGGAGCGATGCTCACCGCCGGGTTGGTGTTTGCCGGGCTGGCCGCCCTGCTGCACGTCTACATCTTCACGATGGAGTCGTTGACCTGGACCTCGGAGCGCACCCGCGCCGTCTTCGGCACGACGGCCGAGGAAGCCGAGACCACCCGGCTGCTCGCCTTCAACCAGGGGTTCTACAACCTGTTCCTGGCCATCGTCACCCTCCTGGGCATTCCCCCGGTGATCATGGGCGACAAGGCCGTCGGGGTCGCGCTCATTCTCGCCGGAGTCGGATCCATGGCCGCCGCGGCGATCGTGCTGGTGTTCTCCGCGCGGGACAAGGCACGGGCCGCGGTCATCCAGGGCACCTTTCCGGTGATCGCCATCGTGCTGGTGGTGCTCGGCCTGTCCTGGTAACGCCAGCAACATCAGCCTCACTGGTCACGCAAATCCGCTCCTTGCGGCCGCGGGTGTTACATCGCGGCCGGGTCGGGTACTCCCGGGGGGCCGGAAATGGGCCCGGCTTCAATTGAGGAGATGGAATGAAAAACGCAGATAGGGACTATCCAGGCGCGTTGACCATGCCGCGCTCGCGCGGCGCGATCAGCGGATTGATCCTGGTGCTCCTTGGCGCCTGGGGGGCGCTGATCCCGTTCGTCGGCCCCCACTTCAACTTCGCCTACACGCCCGACCGCGACTGGGCGTGGACGACGGCGCGCGGCTGGCTCGAGGTGCTCCCCGGCGCCGCCACGGTGGTGGGTGGCCTGCTGTTGATCGTCGCCGGCAACCGCATCGCCGCCATGCTGGGCGGCTGGCTCGCGGTCCTGTCCGGCGCGTGGTTCGTGGTGGGCGGCCAAATCGCTCCTCTGCTGGGCATCGGATCCGCCGGCGACCCGATCGCGGCGACCGAGCGCAAGCGCGCCGCCCTCGAGGTCTCCTATTTCTCCGGCCTCGGCGCGCTGATCATCTTCGTGGGCGGAGTCGTCCTGGCCCGCACGGCGGTGCGGCTGGCGCGCGACGTGGCACCCCTGGGTCACCCGGAGCCCGAGGCAGCTGCGCCGGTCGGGGAGCCGGTGTACGTGTCCGGGCTGGACGAGTCGCCCGCGGTGTCGTCGGGCGCGGTGACCAAGCCGCGGATGGAGCGCGGCTGGCGCCGCCAGCGCGACGCCGCCTCCTCGCCGAACGCGGCGTACCTGCGCTGGCCCCACCCGCAGGGCTGAGTCAGGAAGAGCTGACGCAGAAAATCGCCGACCCGCGTAGGGCCGGCGATTTTCTGTGCGTGCTTACAGCAAACCGAGCAGTTGCAGGTCGCTGACGTACTTGGCGATGATCTTCGGCGAGATGTGCGGAATGTCCTTGTCCGGGCCGATTTTTGCGTCCTGAACCGCGGCGCGGAACCGGTCGGTGGGCGCCATCGAGCCGTTGATGGGCCGCTCGGGCTTCTGGTAGTTGTGCAGCAGCGGCAGCAGCGAGGCGTTGCGCTGCTTTTCGGGCAGCCCACGCAGGCTGGTCTCGAACCGCTGCAGCCAGTCGCCGTAGTCGTCGACGCGCCGGATGGCGCATCCCGCGTCGATCAGCCAGTCGACGAACTGGTCCATCCCGATGCCGTCGTCGTACGGATTCATCACGTGGAAGGTGCGGAAACCGTCCGCGCTCTGGGCACCCAGCGTGGAGATCGCCTCGGCGATGAACTCCACGGGCAGCCCGTCGTAGTGGGCGCGCTGCCGGTTGCCGTCGGCGTCCAGCTCGTAGAACGAGGCGGGCGCGATCCCGGTCGCGGCCAGGCTCAGCATCATCCGGGTGAACATGTCCGGGACATTGAGCTGGCCGGCGTAGGTGGTGTCGGCCAGGATCATGTCGCAGCGGAACACCGCGACCGGCAGCCCGCACAGGTCGTGGGCCTCGCGCAGCAGCACCTCGCCGGCCCACTTGCTGTTGCCGTAGCCGTTGGCATAGCTGTCGTTGATCGCCCGCGTCGCGCTGATCTCGCGGATGTCGGCGTCCTCGGTGAACTTGCCGGGCTGGATCTGGTCGCCCACCCCGATCGTCGAGACGTAGGTGTACGGCTTGATCTTCGTCGTCAGCGCGAGCCGGATCAGCTCGGCGGTGCCCAGCGCGTTCGGCCCGAACAGCTCGCTGTACGGCAGCACGTGGTTGACCAGCGCCGCCGGGTCGACGATCAGGTCGACGGTGTCGGCCAGCCGCTGCCAGGTCTGCCGGTCCAGGCCGAGGTCCGCCTCGCCCTTGTCGCCGGCGATGACCTCCAGGTGGTCGGCGGCCAGCGCCTGGTAGTGGGCCAGCAGCTTGGGGTCGCCGCTGTCAAAGGTCTTGTCGAGCCGCGCCCGGGCGTCCTCGTCGGAGCGGGCCCGCACCAACGCGATCACCTTGCCGTCGACCAGGTCCATCCGCTCGAGCCAGTCCAGGGCCAGGTAGCGGCCCAGGAATCCGGTTGCGCCGGTGAGCAATACGGTGCGCACCTCGGAGGTGGGCTTGGGCAGCTCGGGCGCGGCCTGTAGCGTCGAGGCCTCCAGGAACTTGTCCAGCGTCAGCTCGGCGGCATGCACCTCGGTCGCGTCGCGGCCGTGCACCGAGGCGAAGCTGGGGCGCTTGGTGCCCTGGCGCTCGCCCTCGATGTAGGTGGCGATCGCCGCCAGGTCGTTGGCCGGGCTGACGATCACGCCCACCGGCACGTCGACGTCGAAGATCTCGTGCAGCAGGTTGCCGAATGTCAACGCCGACAACGAGTCTCCGCCCAGGTCGGTGAAGTGCGCGTCCGGCGACACCTCGCTGCTCGCGGTGCCCAGCAGGGCGGCCGCGGCGCGGCTCACCGTCTGCAGCACCGGCGCGTCGGCGCCGCTGCGGCGCAGCTCGCTCAGCTCGTTGGCCTGGCCCTCGGCCAGCTCGGCGTAGAGCTGTTCGAGGCGCTCGCCGTAGTGCTGCTTCAGCTTCGGCCACGCCAGCTTGCGGATGCCGGTCAGCAGACCGTTCTCCAGCGTGAAAGGCGTTGTCTCGATGAGGAAGTCGCGCGGCACCTCGTAGGACTGCAGCCCGGTCTCCTTCGCGACGTACTGCAGCGAGTCGGCGATCATCGGCTTCAACGTCTCGACGTCGTACGCCGCCAGCGCCTCTTCGGTGGGCACCACGACCGCCAAGAGATACGGGTGGGCGCTGTTGCCGTAGACGTAGATCTGGCGCACCAGCGGGCTGTTGCCGAACACCGCCTCCAGCTTCGCGACGGTGACGAATTCGCCCTGCGCGAGCTTGAGCACGTTGTTGCGGCGGTCGACGTAGACCAGCTTGTCTGGAGCGACCTCGGCGACGACGTCGCCGGTCCGGTAGTAGCCGTCCTCGTCGAACACGCCGGCGGTCACCTCGGGCCGCTTGTAGTAGCCGGGGAACATGTTGTTGGTCTTGAGCAGCAGCTCGCCGCGCGGGTAGGGCCGGTCGGTGGAGAAGTAGCCCAGGTCCGGGACGTCGACCAGCTTGTAGTCGACGACCGGCGGGCGCTGCACCTCGCCGTCGAACAGGACCATCCCGGCCTCGGTGGACCCGTAGCCGTCCAGCAGGTGCATCTGCAGCAGGGACTCGACCCACTGCCGCAGCTCCGGTGAGGTGGGCGCCGAGCCCGTCATCGCGAAGATGAACCGCCCGCCCAGCAGGTGGTTGCGCAGCTCGTCCATCACCTCGGCCTCGTCGTCGCCGCGGTCGACCCGGCGCTGATACTCCGCGTAGATCGTCTCCCAGATCCGCGGCACGAAGTTCATCTCGGTGGGCCGGACCAGCTCGAGGTCCTCCAGCAGCGTCGAGAGGTCACTGCGGGCCGCGAAGTAGGCGGTGCCGCCGTTGCCGAGCGTGCCGTAGAGGATGCCGCGGCCCATGACGTGGCTCATCGGCATGAAGTTGAGGGTGATCGACGCGGCGCTCGGTCCGAACCAGTTGCGGGCCGACCGGCACCACATCTTCCCGACGTTGCTCGCCGGGTACATCGCGCCCTTGGGCGCGCCGGTGCTGCCGGAGGTGTAGATCAGCAGGGCCAGCGGGTCATTCTCGGCGGGCGCCGACGCCGGCGCCTCGGGCAGCGCGCGCCCGCGCTCCAGCAGGTCGGCCAGGGCGTCGACGGTGACGGCGGTGTCGGCCAGCCGCGCGCGGGCGGCGTCGACGGCCTCGCGCTCGTCGTCGGCGTCGGGGTGGTAGTCGAACACGACCAGCTTGGCCGGTGCCGGTCCGCTCAGGATCAGCTCGACGGCGTCGGGCAGCTGGTTGACGCTGGCCGCGATCACGCTGGGCTCGGTCTCGGTCACGATCGGCTGCAGCTGGGCGATCGCCGCGCTGGTCTGCAGCGGGACCGACACGGCGCCGATCATGCCGAGCGCGATGTCGATGGTGGCGTAGTCGACGCTGTTGAAGCCGAGCACGCACACGCGGTCGCCGGCCTGGACCGAGTCGTGGGTCAGCGCGCGGGCCAGCGCGTCGACCCGGTCGCGCAGTTCGCCGTAGGTGACGGTCTCGTAGCGGGAGAGCAGCTGCACCGACGTGCGCCCGGTCGCGGCGTCCTTGACGAACTCGACCGCGCGCTGCCCGAGAGCCGGGCGGTCGGCGTAGCCCTCGAGCACGGTCTGGATGATCTGCGGCAATCGCAGTCCAGGCTGCTCAAGGGCCTCGGCGACGGCCGGGTCCGGCCGGGCAGCGGCGAACTGGGCGTCGTTGGCGGTGAGGTCGTCGACGCGGCGTGCGAGCCACTGTTCCTGAGTAGTAGTAGTCGACATAAAGATTCCCTCTTAACGCATAAGCACTAGGTGAATGGGTGGCGCGACGTTGCGCTGATGTCAAAAACGTTAGCAAAACTAACGGTATTCCTCAATGGACTGGCCGTGGGTGTGATGTTGCACACCGACGCTAGAGCTCGTTGAGGAGGCCGGTGAGGGTGGCGACGCCCTCGGTCAGCAGCTCGTCGCTGATCGTCAGCGGCGGCAAAAGCCGGATGACGTTGCCGAACATCCCGCACGTCAAGACGATGACCCCGGCCGCGTGGGCCGCCTTCGAAAGCGCTTCCGTCAGTTCGGGATTGGGCTCCGAACCGCCCGACTTCACCAGCTCTATCGCGATCATTGCGCCGCGGCCCCGAACGTCCCCGATCCGGTCGTCGGCCGCCTGCAGCCGCAGCAGCGGTTCGGTGATCAGCCGTTCCAAGTGCTGGGCCCGCTCGATCAATCCGTCATTCTCGATGGTCTCGATGGTGGCCAGCGCCGCGGCACACGCGACTGGGTTACCGCCGAACGTGCCGCCCAAACCCCCGACGTGCGGGGCGTCCATGATCTCGGCGCGGCCGGTCACCGCGGACAGCGGCAGCCCGTCGGCGATGCCCTTGGCGGTGCAGATCAAGTCGGGTTCCAGGCCCGCCGGGCCCTCGTGCTCGCAGGCGAACATCGCGCCGGTGCGCGCGAACCCGGTCTGCACCTCGTCGGCGATGAACACCACGTCGTTTTTGCGGCACCAATTCAGCAGGGCGGGCAAGAACCCTTCGGCCGGGACGATGAATCCGCCCTCGCCGGCGATCGGCTCGATCAGGACGGCGGCCAGGCTGTCCGCGCCGACCTGGCTCTCGATCACCCGGATCGCCCGCTCGGCGGCCTTCTGGCCGTCGGTGGCCAGCTCCTTGTCCAGCAGGCCGTCCCGATAGGGATAGGACAGCGGGGCCCGATAGATCTCGGGCGCGAACGGGCCGAAGCCGCTCTTGTAGGGCATCGACTTGGCGGTGAGCGCCATCGCCAGGTTGGTGCGCCCGTGGTAGGCGTGGTTGAACGCCACCACGGCGGGCTTGCGGGTGTAGGCGCGCGCGGCCTTGACGGCGTTCTCGACTGCCTCGGCGCCGGAGTTGAACAGCACCGAGCGCTTTTCGCCGGAGCCCGGCGTGATCCGGTTGAGTTCCTCGGCGACGGCGACGTACTCCTCGTACGGGGTCACCATGAAGCAGGTGTGGGTGAAGTCGGCGACCTGCGCGCGGACCGCGTCGACCACCCGGGGCGACGAATTGCCGATCGTGGTGACCGCGATGCCGGAGCCCAGGTCGATGAGCCGGTTGCCGTCGACGTCCTCGACGATGCCGCCACCGGCGCGCGCGACGAACACCGGCAGCGAGACGTTGACGCCGTGCGACACCGACGCGGCCCGGCGCTTGTTCAGTTCCAGCGATGTGGGACCGGGGATTTCGGTGACCAGGTGGCGAGTCTGCTCGAGGCTGGCCACGACGTCCTCCTCACCGCGGCGCGCATGTCACGTCGCGCGTCAAGCCTATCTGGTTCCGCGCGAGGCAGCGGGGCCAGTCGTTGGCCCCCTGCGGTGCTGGCAGACTGGCCGTTACTGGTCGTTTCGAGCTTCGGAACGGGCGAATACGAAAGATAGGCGCAATGAATAGTTTGGTCATGTTTTTGCCGTTCGTGCTCATCATGGTCGGTTTCATTTACTTGCAGGGGCGCCGCCAGAAGAAGGCGATGCAGGCCACCATCGACCTGCACGACTCGTTGCGTCCCGGGGACCGGGTGCACACCACGTCCGGGCTTCAGGCCACCGTCGTCGCCATCACCGACGACACCGTCGACCTGGAGATCGCGTCCGGCGTGGTCACGACGTGGATGAAGCTGGCCATCCGCGACAAGATCCTGCCCGAGGAGCCGGCCGAGCTCGGTGACGACGACGCCGCCGACGACTTGGAGGAATCCGACGGGCTGACCGACCCGGGCCGGTAGGTGAGGGGCACGTAGGCTTTTCTAGGCTCTGCCGGGGCAAGAAACCGATTCTCAAGGAGATACGAGGAAAGTGGCATCGTCTTCGGCGCCGGTGCACCCTGCCCGATACCTGTCGGTGTTCTTGTTGCTGCTGATCGGCGTCTACCTGCTGGTGTTCCTCACGGGCGACAAGAAGGCCGCGCCCAAGCTCGGCATCGACCTGCAGGGCGGCACCCGCGTCACCCTGACCGCGCGCACCCCCGACGGGTCACGCCCGAGCCGGGAGGCGCTGGCCCAGGCGCAGCAGATCATCAGCGCGCGGGTCAACGGGCTGGGCGTGTCCGGTTCGGAGGTCGTGGTCGACGGCGACAACCTGGTCATCACGGTGCCCGGCAGCGACGGCAGCGAGGCCCGCAACCTCGGGCAGACCGCGCGGCTGTACATCCGGCCGGTGCTCAACTCGATGCCGGCGCAGGCCGCCCAGCCCAAGCCGCCGGCCCAGGCGCCCGCGGGCGGACCGGCGCCCGAGCAGCCGGCGCCCCAACACCGACGACCTGGGTCTCGAGGCGGCCGGGGTGCAAACCGAACGCGGCTACATCGTCG
>NZ_LZKE01000029.1:0-80811 GCF_001672675.1 Mycobacterium sp. E2327 | reverse complement strand
ACCCTCTACGACGAAGACAAAGCCTGGGCCCACCGAGCCCCCGCCGCCGCTTGACAACTTACGAACCTGGGATGTCTCAACGCCGCGATGCCGACCCGCTCGGCGCGCCCTGGCAAACCTTAATTTGCTTGTGACCAGGTCGCATTGTCTATTCCGGGCCGACAGCGGATACCCTGTGTGGGATGGTCCCCCTTTGGTTCACGCTGTCCGCGCTGTGCTTTGTCGGCGCGGGCGTGCTGGTGTACGTCGACATCGATCGGCAGCGGGGGCGTAGCAGGCGCCGCAAATCGTGGGCGCGGTCGCACGGCTTCGACTACGAGCGCGAATCGACCGACATCCTCAAGCGCTGGAAGCGCGGGGTGATCTCCACGGTGGGCGACGTCCCCGCCCACAACGTCGTGCTCGGTCAAATCCGCGGTGAGGCCGTCTACATCTTCGACGTCGAGGAAGTCGCCACGGTGATCGCGCTGCACCGCAAGGTCGGCACCAACGTCGTCGTCGACCTGCGCCTCAAGGGCCTGAAAGAGCCTCGGGAGAGCGACATTTGGCTGCTCGGCGCCATCGGGCCGCGGATGGTGTACTCGACCAACCTGGACGCCGCCCGGCGGGCCTGCGACCGGCGCATGGTCACCTTCGCGCACACCGCCCCCGACTCCGCCGAGATCATGTGGAACGAGCAGAACTGGACGTTGGTCGCCATGCCGATCTCCAGCACGCGCGCGCAATGGGACGAGGGCCTGCGCACCGTGCGCCAGTTCAACGACCTGCTGCGCGTGTTGCCGCCGGTGCCGCAGGAGACTCCGCAGGAGGCCGGGGCGCCCGCGTTGCCGCGCAACGCCGCACCGAGCCGTCCCCTGGCGCCCGCCGGTCGGCTGGAGTTGCCGTCGCGGCGGCCGCAGCAGGACGTGTCGGGGTTGCTGGGCTCGGACGTTCAGGCGGGCCGACGCGCCACCGAGCCGCTGCGCCGGGACCAGGGCCGGCAGCCGCCGACCGGGCGCAACGGCCACGGGGCGACTAACTACCAGCGCTGAGGCCGGCCGGGCCCGCGTCATTACACTGTCGCTCATGCCTCGCCCCGTAGCCCTGATCACCGGGCCGACGTCCGGGATCGGCGGGGGCTACGCCCGGCGCTTCGCGCGCGACGGCTACGACCTGGTCCTGGTCGCCCGCGACGTCGACCGGCTGACCAAGCTGGCCGCCGAGCTCGAGGCCGCGGGCGGCAACGTCGAGATCCTGCCCGCGGACCTGGCCGACGCGGCCGGCCGCGACAAGGTGGCCGAGCGGCTTGCCGCGGGGGTGCGGGTCCTGGTCAACAACGCCGGCTTCGGCACGTCCGGCGAATTCTGGACGACGGATCCCGCGCTGCTGCAGGCGCAGCTCGACGTCAACGTGACCGCGGTGCTGCAGCTCACCCGTGCCGCGGTGCCCGCCATGGTCGCCGCCGGCGCCGGGACCGTCATCAACGTCGCCAGCGTCGCCGGAATGGTGAACGGCCGGTCGTCGACCTATTCGGCGTCCAAGGCCTGGGTGATCTCGTTCAGCGAGGGCCTGGCCGGCGCGCTGGACGGAACGGGAGTCGGCGTGCACGCCGTGTGCCCTGGCTTCGTGCACACCGAATTTCACGCCCGGGCCGGGATGGACATGGCCAAGCTGCCGCCATTCCTGTGGCTCGAGGTCGACGACGTGGTCGCCGCAAGCCTGGCCGACGTCGCCGCCGGCAAGGTGGTCAGCGTGCCGGGCCTGCAGTACAAGGCGATCGTCACCGCCGGGCGGCTGCTGCCCCGCGGCCTGGTGCGCAGCGCCGCGAAACGAGTGGGCGGTCGTGACCGCAGCTGATCCCCGCGCGGAGCTTGCCGATCTGGTGCGCCGATTGTCGGTGGTGCACGGCCGGGTGACGCTGTCGTCGGGCAAGGAGGCCGACTACTACGTCGACCTGCGCCGGGCCACCCTGCAGCACCGCGCCTCCGCGCTGATCGGCACGCTGATGCGCGAGCTCACCGCCGACTGGGACTACGCCGTCGTCGGTGGGCTGACGCTGGGCGCCGACCCCGTCGCGACCGCCATCATGCACGCGCCCGGGCGGCCCATCGACGCGTTCGTCGTGCGCAAGTCGGCGAAAACCCACGGGCTGCAACGCCTTATCGAGGGATCCGAGGTCTCCGGCCGGCGGGTCCTGGTGGTGGAGGACACCAGCACCACCGGCAACTCGGCGCTCACGGCGGTGCATGCCGTGCAGGACGCGGGCGGCCAGGTGATCGGGGTGGCCACCGTGGTGGACCGCGCCACCGGCGCCGCCGAGGCCATCGAAGCAGAAGGAATTCCCTACCGCAGCGTGCTGGGCCTGGCCGATCTGGGGCTGGGCTAGGCCACGTTTCATGCCTGCGCTGTCACATGTGCCACAGCAGCCTCTCGTCCGGGCGACTCTCGTTGTGCCCGCCTCGCAGCGACAAAGCACCGGGTCGCCCCGCCGCCGCCCAGTTGTCGCTCTGAGGCGGGCAAGTCGTCGATCCGTTCCCCGACCGGCTCCTGTGGCAAACGTGAATGATGTCAACTAGATTCGGGCGCCTGGCCCGTGTCGCGTGCATTGTCGTCTTCACGGCGGCGTGTGCCCTGGGCTGTTCGGACCCCAACGGCCCGGTGCGGCCGTACGGCGCGCAGGGCGCCCGGCTCGGCGAGTCGCTTGCGCTGCTGGGCTGGAACATGTCGGTGTCGAACCTGCGCTGGGACGGCGACTACGTGCTGGTCGACCTCGACGCATCGCCTACCGACCCGAAGGCCCCGTACGCCAAGCCCGAGGAGCTTCGCTTCGGGCTGTACGGCGCGCTGGCGCACCCGATGGAGTCGGCCGCGCTGGGCAGCTGCGACGATGCGGCGACGACTGTGCACGACATCCAACACCCACTGTCGGCGCCCCCCGGCCGGCTCACCGGCAGCATTTGCCTTGGGCCGCTTAAGGATCGGAGCCAGGTGCGCGGGGTGTACGCCTACTCGCCGCGCGACCGGATCCCGAACACCTCGGCGGCCTACCCGGCGGCGTTCCCGGTGGGGCTGCCGCCCACCAACGCCAACGACACCGGCCTGAGCGTCAAGACCGTGAGCCTGTCGGCCTGGCGCGCCGACGGCGCCCCGATGACCAAGGCCCAGCTCGGCGATCCCGCCGCGTTCGTCGGCAACGGCTACATGCTGCTGGGTCTGGAAGCCACCGCCCTCGCGGACCGGTACCGCGACGACTCCGCCAAGCGCGGCGGGCCGCTGATGCTGCTGGCGTCGCCCACCCTGCCCGGCCGTGGCCTGAACCCGGCGTGCGCGACGTACGGGTCGTCGGTGCTGATCCTGCCCGACGCGTCGCTGGACTCCGTGCGCGTCAACGCGTCGCTGTGCACCCAGGGCGAGATCAACGAGGCGCTGCTGTACGCCACGGTGGCGGTCGACGGCACCCACGCCGGCGTGTGGACGCAGCGATGAGCGACCCGGGGCCCACCGAATGGGGAACGACGGGCGGCGGCGTCGGGCCGTGGCCGGGCGAGCCGCCCGACGACCCGCGATACGACCCAAATCTGTTGCGCGACGGCGATACTCGCAACGTCGTCGACGCGTACCGGTACTGGACCCGCGAGGCGATCATCGCCGACATCGACCTGCGCCGTCACCCGCTGCACGTGGCGATCGAGAACTTCGGCTACGACGCCAACATCGGCTCGGTGGTGCGCACCGCCAACGCCTTCGCCGTGCACACCGTGCACATCGTCGGGCGGCGGCGCTGGAATCGCCGCGGCGCCATGGTGACCGACCGGTATCAGCGGCTGTGCCACCACGACAGCACCGCCGCGCTGCTCGAGTTCGCGGCGGGCGCCGGGCTGACGGTGGTGGCCGTCGACAACGTCCCGGGCGCACAGCGGTTGGAGGAAACGGCGCTGCCGCGGGAGTGCCTGATGGTGTTCGGCGAGGAAGGCCCGGGCATCACCGACGACATCCGGGCCGGCGCGGCGCTCACGGTGTCGATCGCCCAGTTCGGCTCGACGCGCAGCATCAACGCCGGCGTCGCGGCCGGGATCGCGATGCACGCGTGGGTCCGCCAGCACGCGGACCTGTCGCGCGCCTGGTAGCAGCCTTCAGTGTGAAGTTCGTCGGCGTGTCATCGCCCTGGATACACACTCAACTCCACAGCGTCACATGCACTTTCGGGCGGAAGCGGGTCACGCCGACGCCGCTGCCGCGGATCATCGCCTGCGTGCACCGCGGCGTGGTGATGAAGCGGACGAGCTCGGACACGGCCGGTTGCCGCACCGACGGCCCCAGCGTGGCCGCGCACCACTCGCCCGACCTTTCCAGGCCGGGCCCGCTCAGGCGGGTCAACCGCCCGGCCGCGAGGTCCTTGGCGACGGCGAAACCGATCGTCAGCGAGACACCGCCGACCCGCTGCACCTCCTCCAGCGCGGCGGCGTCGCTCTGAAAGATCCGCTGGTTCGACTCCGGAATCGCTAAGTCCCGCAACATCTTTGCGATCTCGCCGTCCACCCCACCGGCGGCCGGGCCGAGCATCCACTGCTGCTGGCGCAACAGCGCCGGCGTCGGAACACCAACGGCCAGTGGGCTGTTCGGCGGCACGACGGTGATGATCTGGTATTTCAGGAACGGCCGCACGAAGATCCCGTCGTCGGGACCAAGCGAACCCTCGCCGGAGGGACCGATCGCGATGTCGACGGCCCGCGAGCAGATCAAGTCGCGGAAGCGGCTCGTCGGGTGCACGCTCAGCTCCACCGACAGGTCGTCGGCCCGCGACGAGAACAGCTCGATCAGCCCGGGAGCCGCGTGCTCGGCGAACGCGGTCGAAGCGGCGATCCGCAGCAGCCGGCGCCCGTGGGCGGCCTCGGTCACCTCGATCGCGGTTTGTTGCTGCAGCCCCAGGATTTCGACCGCGCGGCTGGCCAGCCGCAGCCCACCCGGCGTGAACGCCAGGCCCGCGCCCGTCCGGGTGAACAGCGGGTCGTCGAGCTCCTTGCGCAGCGCCGCCACGAGCATCGACACGCCCGCGTCGGAAACGCCCAACTCGGCCGCGGCCGCGCGCACCGAACCCAACCGCACCACCGCCGAATAGGCCCGAAGTTGAGCCGGAGTCACGCCATGAGCTTACGTTTAAAGCGTGCGTGACGTCCTTGCCGAGCTGATGGCGATCTGGCGCGCCGGCGAAACCGCGGGATTGGGCACGGTGGTGCGCACCTTCCGGTCCGCGCCGCGCCCGCCGGGGGCCTCGATGATGGTGGCGCCGGACGGTTCGGTGACGGGGTCGGTGTCCGGCGGCTGCGTGGAGGGCGCGGTCTACGAGCTCGCCAGTGAGGTCGCCAAGACCGGGACGCCGCGGCTGGAGCGCTACGGAGTCAGCGACGACGACGCGTTCGCGGTCGGGCTGACGTGCGGCGGCATCATCGACGTCTTCGTCGAGTCGGTGTCGCGCTCGACCTTCCCCGAACTCGGCGCGGTGGCCGACGACATCGGCGAGCACCGCCCGGTGGCGGTCGCGACCGTCATCGCGCATCCCGACGCGCGTTGGGTCGGGCGCCGCGTCGTCGTCCGGCCGGACGCGCTGGCCGGATCGCTGGGTTCGGCGCGCGCCGACGCCGCGGTCGCCGACGACGCCCGCGGCCTGCTGGCGGTGGGCCGCAGCGACGTCCTCAAGTACGGGCCCGACGGGCAACGCCTCGGCGAGGGCATGGAGGTGTTCGTCTCCTGCTTCGCGCCGCGCCCCCGCATGCTGGTGTTCGGCGCCATCGACTTCGCCGCGGCCCTGGCGCAGCAGGGATCGTTCCTCGGCTACCGGGTCACGGTGTGCGACGCCCGCGAGCTGTTCGCCACGCCCGTGCGCTTCCCCACCGCCGACCATGTCGTCGTCGATTGGCCGCACCGCTACCTCGCCGCCCAGGCGGAGGCGGGCGCCATCGACGCGAGCACGGTGATCTGCGTGCTCACCCACGACCCCAAGTTCGACGTCCCGGTGCTCGAGGTGGCGCTGCGGCTGCCCCACGTGGGCTACGTGGGGGCGATGGGGTCGCGGCGCACCCACGACGACCGGATGAACCGGCTGCGGGCGGCGGGGCTGAGCGACGCCGAGCTGGGCCGGCTGTCCAGCCCGATCGGCCTGGACCTGGGGGCTCGCACGCCGGAGGAGACGGCGGTGTCGATCGCCGCCGACATCATCGCCAAGCGCTGGGGCGGGGGCGGCCGCCCGCTGTCCGAGACCGCCGGACGCATCCATCACGACGCGCCGGAGCCGCAGGTAGCGGGCGAGTTCAGCGATCACTTAACTCGCCATTGACGCCTAGTGTGACGCGGCCCACACTGCTCCCATGCAAGTACCTGGCCCCTTCGAATACGAACGTGCGACCAGCGTCGACCACGCCGTCGGCCTGCTGGACCGGCTGGGGGAGGGGGCGCGCGTGATCGCCGGCGGGCACAGCCTGCTGCCGATGATGAAGCTGCGCATCGCCAACCCCGAATACCTCGTCGACATCAACGACCTGGCGCCTGAGCTCGGGTACGTGATCACCGATCCCACCCTGGTGCGCGTCGGCGCCATGACCCGGCACCGCGAGATCCTGGAGTCCGACACCCTGGCCGCCGTGTGCCCGATCTTCCGGGATGCCGAACGGGTGATCGCCGACCCGGTGGTCCGCAACCGCGGCACCCTGGGCGGCTCGCTGTGCCAGGCGGATCCGGCCGAGGATCTCTCGACGGTGTGCACAGTGCTGGGCGCGGTGTGCCTGGTGCGTGGACCGTCGGGGGAACGCGAGATCGCGATGGACGACTTCATCGTCGGCCCGTACGAGACGGCGGTCGCCCCGAACGAGATCCTGATCGAGGTGCGAATCCCCGTGCGGCTCAACATGTCCAGTGCATACGCGAAAGTGGAACGGCGCGTGGGTGACTGGGCCGTCGCCGCAGCGGGCGCGGCCGTCACCCTCGACGACGGCTCGATCGCCGCCGCCCGCGTAGGCCTGACCGCCGTCAACCCCGACCCGGGCGCGCTGGCCGAGATCTCGGCGGCGCTGGTCGGCCGGCCGGCCACCGACGAGACCTTCGCCGAGGCGGGTCGCCTGGCCGCCGCGGCCTGCGAGCCGGTGACCGACGTCCGCGGCACCGCCGACTACAAGCGCCACCTGGCCTCGGAACTCACTATCCGCACGTTGCGCACCGCTGCCGAGCGCGTCGGCGAACAAAGGAGCCAATAGCGATGCAAGTCAACATGACCGTCAACGGCGAGCAGGTCACCGCCGACGTCGAGCCGCGGATGCTGCTGGTGCACTTCCTGCGGGATCAGTTGCGGCTCACCGGAACCCACTGGGGATGCGACACCAGCAACTGCGGAACGTGCGTCGTCGACGTCGACGGCGTGCCGGTGAAGTCCTGCACCATGCTGGCCGTGATGGCGTCCGGCCACAGCGTGCGGACCGTCGAGGGGCTGGCCGTGGACGGCCAGCTCGACCCGATCCAGGAAGGCTTCATGCGCTGCCACGGGCTGCAATGCGGCTTCTGCACACCGGGAATGATGATCACCGCCCGCGCCCTGCTGGACCGCGACCCCAACCCCGACGAGGAGACCATCCGGGAGGCCATCTCCGGGCAGATCTGCCGCTGCACCGGATACACGACGATCGTGCGCTCCATCCAGTGGGCCGCGAACCATGCCGCGGCGGAGGCACAGTCATGACCACCATCGAATCCCGCCCGCCCTCACCCGAGGACACCGCTGACAACGACCAAAAGCCGTGCGGCCACGGCCGGATGCTGCGCAAGGAGGACCCGCGCTTCATCCGCGGGCGTGGCACCTACGTCGACGACGTCGCGCTGCCGGGCATGCTGCACCTGGCGATCCTGCGCTCGCCGTACGCGCATGCCCGCATCGTCGGCATCGATACCACTGCGGCGCAAGCACATCCGAAGGTCAAGGCCGTGGTGACGGGCGCGGACCTGGCCGAGAAGGGCCTGGCGTGGATGCCGACGCTGTCCAACGACACCCAAGCCGTCCTGGCCACCGACAAGGTGCGCTTCCAGGGCCAGGAGGTGGCGTTCGTCGTCGCCGAGGACCGGTATTCGGCCCGCGACGCGCTGGAGCTGATCGACGTCGACTACCACCCGCTGGATCCCGTCGTCGACGTGCGCAAGGCGCTCGACTCGTCCGCCCCGGTGATCCGCACCGATCTCGACGGCAAGAACGACAACCACATCTTCGACTGGGAGACCGGCGACGCCGCCGCCACCGACGCGGCATTCGCCAAGGCCGACGTCGTCGTCAAGCAGGAGATCGTGTACCCGCGGGTGCACCCCGCGCCGATGGAAACCTGCGGCGCGGTGGCCGATTTGGACCCGGTGACCGGCAAGCTGACGCTGTGGACCACCTCGCAGGCGCCGCACGCGCACCGCACGCTCTACGCGTTGGTCGCGGGCCTGCCCGAGCACAAGATCCGGGTGATCTCGCCCGACATCGGCGGCGGCTTCGGCAACAAGGTGCCGATCTACCCCGGCTACGTGTGCGCGATCGTCGGCTCGTTGCTGCTGGGCAAGCCGGTGAAGTGGATGGAGGACCGCAGCGAGAACCTGACGTCCACCAGCTTCGCCCGCGACTACATCATGGTCGGCGAGATCGCCGCGACGAACGACGGAAAGATCCTCGCGATCAGGTCCAACGTGCTGGCCGATCACGGCGCGTTCAACGGCCAGGCGGCTCCGACGAAGTATCCGGCCGGCTTCTTCGGGGTGTTCACCGGCAGCTACGACCTCGAGGCCGCCTACTGCCACATGACCGCCGTCTACACCAACAAGGCGCCCGGCGGGGTGGCCTACGCGTGCTCGTTCCGCATCACCGAGGCGGTGTATTTCGTGGAACGGCTGGTGGACTGCCTGGCGTTCGAGCTGAAGATGGACCCGGCCGAGCTGCGGCTGCGAAACCTGTTGCGGCCCGACCAGTTTCCGTACCAGAGCAAGACCGGCTGGACGTACGACTCGGGCGACTACGAGGCCACCATGCGCAAGGCCATGGACATGATCGGCTACGACGCGCTGCGCGCCGAGCAGCAGGAGCGGCGGGCGCGCGGGGAGCTGATGGGCATCGGGATGTCGTTCTTCACCGAGGCCGTCGGCGCCGGCCCGCGCAAGGACATGGACATCCTCGGCCTGGGCATGGCCGACGGGTGTGAGCTGCGTGTGCACCCGACCGGCAAAGCCGTTGTGCGGCTGTCGGTTCAGAGCCAGGGGCAGGGGCACGAGACGACGTTCGCGCAGATCGTCGCCGAGGAGCTCGGCATCCCGCCCGACGACATCGAGGTGGTGCACGGCGACACCGACCAGACGCCGTTCGGGCTCGGCACCTACGGCAGCCGCTCGACGCCGGTGTCGGGCGGGGCCGCGGCGCTGGTGGCGCGCAAGGTGCGCGACAAGGCGAGGATCATCGCGTCGGGCATGCTCGAGGTCTCGGTCGCCGACTTGGAGTGGGAGAAGGGCTCGTTCCACGTCAAGGGTGACCCGTCGGCGTCGGTGACCATCCAGGACATCGCGATGCGCGCGCACGGGGCCGGCGACCTGCCCGACGGCATCGAGGGCGGCCTGGACGCCGAAGTCTGCTACAACCCGGAGAACCTGACCTACCCGTATGGCGCGTATTTCTGTGTGGTGGACGTCGATCCGGGCACCGCGGTGGTCAAGGTGCGCCGCTTCCTCGCCGTGGACGACTGCGGCACCCGCATCAACCCGATGATCATCGAGGGCCAGGTGCACGGCGGCATCGTCGACGGCATCGGGATGGCGTTGATGGAGATGATCGCGTTCGACGAGGAGGGCAACTGCCTCGGCGGATCGCTGATGGACTACCTGATCCCGACCGCGGCCGAGGTGCCGCACCTGGAGACCGGCTTCACGGTGACGCCGTCGCCGCACCACCCGATCGGCGCGAAGGGCATCGGCGAATCGGCCACCGTCGGATCACCCCCGGCCGTGGTCAACGCCGTGGTGGATGCGTTGGCGCCGTACGGGGTTCGGCACGCCGACATGCCGCTGACGCCGTCGCGGGTGTGGGAGGCGATGCAGGGCAGAGCGAGGCCGCCGATCTAGATGATGATCAGCGAGCGCGTTCAGGAGCTGTTGGCGGCACGGACACCGTTCGTGCACGCGACCGTGGTGCGCGCCCAGCCGCCCACCTCGTCCTACCCGGGCGACGAGGCAATCCTGTTGGCCGACGGCACAATCGAGGGCTTCGTCGGCGGCCAGTGCGCCCAGAACTCGGTCCGCAAGGCGGCGATGGGCGCGCTGCAGGCCGGCGAAAGCGTGCTGCTGCGAGTGCTTCCCGAGGGCGACGTGCACTTTCCCGAGGCCCCCGGCGCCTGCGTCGTCGTCAACCCGTGCCTGTCCGGCGGGTCGCTGGAGATCTTCCTGACCCCGCAGCTGCCGGCCCCGCTGATCCGGGTCTACGGCACCACGCCGATCGCCGAGGCGCTGACCCAGGTGTGCGGCGTGCTCGGCTACGACGCGCGCAGCGACGGTGACCTCTCCGACGCGACCGCCGTCGTCATCGCCAGCCACGGCGGGCCGGAAGCCGAAACCATCCGCGCGGCACTGGATCACGGCGTCGGATACATCGGCCTGGTCGCCAGCAAGGTGCGCGGCGCCGCGATCCTCGACTCGCTCGACCTCTCGCCGGAGGAGCGGGCGCGGGTGCACACCCCGGTCGGGCTGGCCATCGGCGCCAAGACCCCCGCCGAGATCGCGGTCTCGATCGCGGCCGAACTCATCGCCGGCATCCGCGCCGGCCTGCGCCGCGCCGTCGCGCCGGTGGCCGTCGCGCGCGAGGCGGTCGATCCGGTGTGCGGCATGACCGTGACGATCGGGCCTGCCACCGAGCACCTGCGGGTGGCGGGCGCCGACCATTGGTTCTGCGGCCCGGGATGCCGCGCCGCGTTCGCCAACCGGCCAGCCGGCGCATGACCGGGCCGCCCGTCACCGGCGTCGTGCTGGCGGCCGGCGGTTCGCGCAGGCTGGGAACGCCCAAACAGCTTCTGCCGTACCGGGATACGACCCTGCTCGGGGCCACCCTGGAGGCGGCCCGGGGCGCCGGGTTCGACCAGCTGATCGTCACGCTCGGCGGCGCCGCGGCGGCGGTGCGCGATGCGGTGCCGATGGACGGGGTCGACGTGGTGCAGGTCGACGACTTCGGGACCGGGTGTGCGGCCTCGCTGCGCGCCGCGCTCGATCAGGTGGACCCCCGCGCCGCCGGCATCGTGCTGATGCTCGGCGATCAACCCGGGATCGATCCGCTGACACCGCGGCGCGTCGCCGCGGAAGGCGCGGCCGCCGACATCGCGGTGTGCCGCTACCACGACGGGATCGGGCACCCGTTCTGGCTCGGCCGTGCGCTGTTCGGCGATCTGCGCGAACTGCACGGCGACAAGGGGGTGTGGAAGCTCGTCGAGTCGGGCCGGTACCAGGTGCGCGAACTCGCGGTCGACGGCCCCGTGCCGCTCGACGTCGACACCTGGGACGACTACCAGCGCCTGGTGACGTCCTGATGTTTGACGGCGTGCAGGACGTGATAGCCCGGTTCGACGCGCGCGACTACCTGCTCGACACGGGAACGGCGTCGGCGATCTACCTGGCGGTCACGCTCGGCCGCCCGCTGCTGCTGGAGGGCGAACCGGGCGTCGGCAAGACCACGGCCGCGAAAACCCTTGCGGCGGTGCTGGATACCCCGCTGGTGCGGCTGCAGTGCTACGAGGGACTCACCGCCAGCGAGGCGCTCTACGACTGGAACTACCAGCGCCAGCTGCTGTCCATCCGGCTGGCGGAGGCGCAAGGGGGCCATACATCAAACATCTCGGTGGCCGACCTCTACACCGAGAACTACCTCGTCGACCGGCCCATCCTGCGGTGCGTGCGGCACCGCGGCCCGACGCCCCCGGTGCTGCTGATCGACGAAATCGACCGCGCCGACGACGAATTCGAGGCGCTGCTGCTGGAGTTCCTGGGCGAATCCGCGGTCACCGTGCCCGAGCTCGGCACCTTCGTCGCCGAGCGCCCGCCGATCGCGGTGCTGACCTCCAACCGCAGCCGCGACCTGCACGACGCGCTGCGCCGCCGCTGCCTCTACCACTGGATCGACTACCCGGAGCCGGCCCGGGCCGCCGCCATCGTCCGGCGGACGGTGCCGGGGGCGACCGCGCCGTTGATCGAGCACGCCACCCAATTCGTCGGGCGCACGCGCGATCTCGACCTGGACAAGCCGCCCGGGGTGGCCGAGACCATCGACTGGGTCTCCGCCCTGGTGGCGCTCGGCGTTGCCGACCTGGTTGACGAGGCAACCGTGACCACCCTGGGGGCGCTGGCCAAGACGCCGGACGACCGTACTCTGATTCGCGACGCGTTTACCGAGTACAGCCGCACCTGAGAGGACCACAGCATGAAGATCGCCAACCAGTTCACCGTCAGCGCACCCATCGAGCAGGCCTGGGACGTGCTGTGCGACCTGGAACAGGTGATCCCGCTGATGCCCGGCGCGCAGCTCACCGGCCACGAGGGCGACGACTACCTGGGCAAGGTCAAGGTCAAGGTCGGCCCGGTCACCAGCGAGTTCAGCGGCAAGGTGCGCTTCGTCGAGCTGGACCGCGAACAGCACCGCGCGGTCATCGACGGCAAGGGCAAGGAGGCGCGGGGCACCGGCAACGCCGCCGCCACGGTCACCGCCCAGTTGCACGAGGACGGGGACCGCACCAGCGTCACCGTCGACACCGATCTCAAGATCGTCGGCAAGCTGGCCCAGTTCGGCAGCGGCATGCTGCAGCAGGTTTCGGAGAAGCTGCTGGGCCAGTTCGTGGAATCGCTGGAGGCCGAGCTGGCCGCCAAGAACACCGGCGCGCCCGCGCCCGACGCGGCATCGGAGGAGCCGATTCCGGCCTGGCCGGCGAACCCGGTCCCGGGAACGCGCCAGCCCCCCGCACCCGAGCCCGAGCCCATCGACCTGCTCGAGCTCGCCGGCGGCGACCAGCTCAAGAAATACGCGCCCGTGGCGCTGGCCGTGCTCGCCGCGCTGGTGCTGGGTTGGCTGCTCGGCCGGAGGCGCTAGCGCATCGTGCCCACCCCACTGCTGTTGCGCGGCGTCGACCTGGCCGCGTTCGCGGCGGCCCTGGTAGCGCGCCTGCGCGGCGCGGGGGTGCTGGTGTCGGCCAACGGCCCGGCCGACTTCGTGCAAGCGCTGCGGCGATTGGTGCCGGACACCACGTCGGCGCTCTATTGGGCGGCCAGGCTGACGCTGGTGAACCGGATGGAAGACCTGGTGGCCTTCGACGCCGTGTTCGCGTCGGTCTTCGGGGCGGTCGGCGCCGCGCGCCCCGATGGCACAACCGAGCCCGTCCTGCCCCTGCCCGGCCCCAAGACACCCGCGGCCGGCACGGTTCGACCCGCCGGCGGTCCGTCGCAGGCCGGCGCGCACCAGCTGCCCTGGGCCACCCGCGCCACCGCCGATCGGGACGCAACCCCGACGAGCGTCGTGCTCCCGGATCCGCTGCCCAGCCGCATCTCCGCGCGCGCCGACGAACCGTTCGATCGCTTTGACGCGCAAGACCTTCGCCTGCTCGGCTCCTGGCTGGAGGCG
The DNA here is from genome assembly GCF_001672675.1 of Mycobacterium sp. E2327. Lineage (NCBI taxonomy): Bacteria > Bacillati > Actinomycetota > Actinomycetes > Mycobacteriales > Mycobacteriaceae > Mycobacterium > Mycobacterium sp. E2327. The sequence continues at coordinate 67,181 of NZ_LZKE01000029.1, read as the reverse complement.
ACGGTCTCGCGCTGGCCGCGGGGCCGCAGCATGCGCTTCGAGCCCAGCGCGGGCGGTAAGCGGATCGACCTGCGGGCCACCATGAACGCGTCGCGCGCCACCGGCTGGGAGTCCGTGATCCTGGCGCGAACGCGGCCCCGCCGGAGGCCCCGTCGGGTGGTCCTGGCCTGTGACGTGAGCCGCTCGATGCAGCCATACGCCGCGGTCTATCTGCACCTGATGCGTGCCGCCGCGCTGCGCCAGGCGCGCATCCGCCCCGAGGTGTTCGCGTTCTCGACGTCGCTGACCCGGCTCACGCCGGTGCTGTCGCACCGCTCGGCCGAGGTGGCGCTGCAGAAGGCCAACGCGAAGGTCACCGACCGCTACGGCGGGACGTTCATCGGTCGCAGCCTCGGTGCCCTGCTCGCCGCGCCGCACGGCAACGCGCTGCGCGGCGCGGTGGTGATCATCGCCTCCGACGGCTGGGACGCCGACCCGCCCGACGTGCTCGCCCGCGCGATGGCCCGGTTGCGCCGCCGCGCCGCGATGCTGGTGTGGCTCAATCCCCGTGCGGCGCAAGGCGATTTCCAGCCGCTGGCCGGTTCGATGGCCGCGGCCCTACCCTACTGCGACCTGTTCCTGCCGGCGCACTCGCTGACGGGTCTGCGCGAATTCCTGCTGGCCCTGGCTAATCCGGCATCGCGGCGATGAGCTGCTCGGCGGTCAACGGTAGCGAGCGCACCCGAACGCCGAGCGCGTCGTACACCGCGTTGGCGATCGCCGCGGCCGTCGGGCCCTGGGCGCACTCGCCGATCCCCAGCGGTGGGTTGCCCTGTCCGGCAAGCAATTCCACGTCGACCGGGGGCACCTCGGAGAACCGCAGGATGGGGTAGGTCTCCCAGGTGTCGCTGGTGACGTTGAATTCGTCGAAGCGCACCCGTTCCTTGAGCGTCCAGCTGGCGGCTTGGATTGCGCCGCCCTCGATTTGATTGGCTGCGCCGTCGGGATTGATGATCAGGCCGGCGTCCACCGCGATGACCAGCCGGCGCACCCGGACTTCCTCGACCGCCTCGACCTCGGCCACCACCGCGCAGTACGCGGCCGAATTCTTGTATCGCGCATAGCCGATGCCGCGGCCGAGCGCGTCCCGCGGCGTCCACTCGTCCCACCCGGCCCGCGCCGCCGCCGCCCGCAGCACCGCCCGCCCGCGCGGGTCCGACAGGTGCGCCAACCGGAACTCGACGGGATCGCGGCCCGCGGCCGCGGCCAGCTCGTCCATGAACGACTCCGCGGCAAAGACATTGACGAAGGCGCCCAGCGAACGCAGCGCCGAGGTCCGCAGCGGCATCTCGGTCGACAGGTGGTTGATCACCCGGTAGGACGGAAAGTCGTACCCCGGAACCGAATTGCGGCCGGTGCCGCCGCCCCACTCGACCGGCGGCTCCCCGCCGGCCCGGATCGGCTCGCCGCCGGCGCGTTCGCTGGCCGCCAGCAACGCCGACGTCGGCGTCGTGCCCGGGCGGCCCATGTAGCTGCCGCTCCAGATCTCGTGGCGCCAGTCGACCACCCCGCCGTCGTCGCCGCACTCGGCGGCGATCTCCACGACGGCCGCGGGACCGAAAGGCGCCCAGGCCAATTCGTCGGCGCGCGACCAGACCAGGTGCACGGGGCGTCCGGGGACGGCTCGGGCCAGCAGGGCGGCGTCCATGGCCGCGTCGTCGGCGCCGTTGTGCCCGTAGCACCCGGCTCCCTCGACGTGGCGCACCACCACCCGATCGACCGAGAGGCCGAGCGCGGCGGCCAATTCCCGCCGCAGCACGTGCACGCCCTGGGTGTGCGACCAGACCTCCAGGCGACCGTCCGGGTAGGCGAGCGCCGCCGCGGCCGACGGACCGATTGACCCATGGGCCAGGTACGGCCGGTGATAGCGCGCCGAGTGCGACCGCGCGGAATCATAATGCGAAGCAGCCTCTTTGGCCGCCAACACCGACGTCTCGGCCGCCGCAGCCAGCAGGAACGACGGCAGGTCGTCCTCGTCGGGCAGCGTCGGGCGCTCGTCCCACTCCGCATCGCCGCGCAGCCGTTCGGCGGCGCGCACCGCGACCTCCTCGCGCTCGGCCACCACGCCAAGGAACTCGCCGTCTCGCACGACGGTGATCACGCCCAGCAGCGCCAGGGTGGGGCCGGCGTCGAGATCACGCAGCCGCGCCCCGCGCGACGGCGGGCGAACCACGCGGCCGTAGAGCTGCCCGTCCAAAACGAGGTCGTGCAGGTAGCGCGGGCGCCCGGTCAGCTTGTCGGGGAGGTCCAGCCGCGCGACGTCGGTGCCGACGACCGCGTACGCCGACTCCGGCTTGGGTGTCGCCGCGCCGGTGGCCGCGCGATCCAGCAGCGAGTCGTCGGCGAGCTCCCAGTAGCTGGTGGACGCCCCTTCGGGGCCGGTGATCTCGCCGTCGTCGACGTCCAGCTCGTCGGGCGCCACGGCGAGCTTTGCCGCCGCGACGTCGAGGTAGATCGCCCGCGCCTCGGCGCACGCCTGGCGCAGCGCCGCGCCCGACTGCTGGATCGAGCGGCTGCCGGCGGTGAAGCCCTCGTCGGGGCTGCGATCGGTCGCCGCGGCGGTCATCCGCACGCGGGCGATGTCGACGTCGAGCTCCTCGGCGGCGATCTGCGCCAGCGCGGTCAACACGCCCTGGCCCAGCTCGACCTTGCCGGAGCGCACCTCGACGACGCCGTCCGGCCCGATCCGAACCCATTCGCCCAGAACGGGATTAGCCGCCAGCGACTCCGGCAGGTCAGGCATCCACCGACCCCCGCATCTCGGCCGCCGCGCTCAGCACCGCCGCCACCACCCGGTTGTGCGAGCCGCAGCGGCACAGGTTGGGGTCCAGCGCCGCGCGCACCTCGGCCTCCGTCGGCTCGGGGTTGTCGGCCAGCAGCGCCGCGGCCGCCACCACGATGCCCGACATGCAATACCCGCACTGCGCCGCCTGCCGCGCGATCAAAGCGCGCGAAACCGGGTGCGGTTCGCCGTCGTAGCCGAGCCCCTCCACGGTGCGGATCGACTTGTCGCCCACCGACCACAGCGGGGTGTCGCACGAGTAGATGGGGCGGCCGTCGGCCAGGACAAAGCAGGCGCCGCACAGGCCGACCCCGCAACCGAACCGCGTCCCCTTCAAACCCAGGTGGTTGCGCAACACGTACAGCAGCGGTGTGTCGTCGTCGGCGTCGACCTCGTGGCGCCGCCCGTTAACAGTCAGTCTTCGCATGGACTCCAGCATCCTCCGCCGCGGCCCTAGGGCAGGATCGACAGGTATGGATCAGCTCTGGGCCAACCGGGCGGCCAGCTCCGAAGCGGCTGTCGCGCAACGTCACCTGAAGCGGTTGTGGGCGCTGCCGGCGACGCAGCTGGGGGTGGTGGCCTGGCCGGCGGCCCGCAAAGACCGGCTGTTCGGCACCTGGCACTACTGGTGGCAGGCGCACCTGCTGGACTGCCTGGTCGACGCGCAGTTGCGCGACCCGCAACCGCACCGGCGCACCATGATCGAGCGGCAGGTCCGCTCGCACCGGTTGCGCAACAACCTCCGCTGGACCAACAGCTACTACGACGACATGGCCTGGCTGGCGCTGGCGCTGGAACGCGCCGCCCGGATCGCCGGCGTCACGCGCCGCCGCGCCCTGCCGAAGCTGGCCGACCAGTTCGTCGGGGCCTGGGCGCCCGACGACGGCGGCGGCATCCCGTGGCGCAAGCAGGACAAGTTCTTCAACGCCCCGGCCAACGGCCCGGCCGGCATCTTCCTCGCCCGCTATGGCGACCACCTGCAGCGGGCCGACCAGATCAGCGACTGGATCGACCGCACGCTGATCGACCCCGAGACGCACCTGGTGTTCGACGGCATCAAGGACGGTTCGCTGGTCCGCGCCCAGTACACCTACTGCCAGGGCGTGGTGCTGGGGCTGGAGACGGAACTCGCCGCGCGCACCGGCGCCGAGGCCCGCGCCCGCCATCAGGCGCGGGTGCATCGACTGGTCGCGGCGGTCGGCGAGCACATGGCGCCGTCCGGCGTGCTGCGGGGCGCCGGCGGCGGCGACGGCGGCCTGTTCGCCGGCATCACCGCCCGCTACCTCGCGCTGGTCGCCACCACGCTGCCCGGCGACTCGGCCGACGACGCGATGGCCCGCGACGCCGCGCGCACCATCGTGCTGTCGTCGGCGAAATCGGCCTGGGACTACCGGCAAACCGTGGACGGGCTGCCGCTGTTCGGCCCGTTCTGGGACCGCGACGCCGAGCTGCCGCCCCAACGGTCCGAGGCCGGCCAGGACGCGGAGTTCGTCGCGGGCGCGGTCAACTCCTCGGAGATCGCCGAGCGCGATCTGTCGGTTCAGCTATCGGGCTGGATGCTGATGGAGGCCGCAGGTAACGTCACCGCCGTGAGCGCGAGATGAGCAAACTCAACGGCGACTGGATCCCGGACGAGGCAACGCTTGCCGACGCCAACCTGACCCGCTTCATGGCCTGGCTCGCCGAGACCGGGCGCGGCGAATACGACGATTACCCCGAGCTCCTGCGCAAGTCGGTCGACGACATCGACTGGTTCTGGGACGCCGTCTGGAACTTCTTCGACATCCAGGCGGACAGCCCCCCGACCGCGGTGCTGGGCAACCGGTCCATGCCGGGCGCCGAGTGGTTTCCCGGCGCCACGATCAACTACGCCACCGAGGTGTTCCGGCACGCCACCGACGCGCGCCCGGCCATGATCGTCGTCGGCGAGGACGGCTCGACCGAGTGGCCGTGGGCGCGGCTGCAGCGCGAGACGGCGGCGTTCGCCGCCTACCTGCGCAACCTCGGCGTCGGGCCCGGCGACGCCGTCGTCGGCTACCTGCCCAATGTCGCCGAGGCCGTCGTCGCCGCCCTGGCCGCCGCCAGCGTCGGCGCGATCTGGGCGGTGTGCAACCAGGACGTGGCCGTCGACGGCGTGATCGCCCGGCTGGGCCAGGTCGAGCCCGCCGTGCTGGTGGCCACCGACGGGTCGGTGTACGGCGGCAAGCGCATCGACCGGCGCGTCGAGCTGGCCACGATCCGCGCCGCGATGCCGACGCTGCGGGCCACCGTGGTGGTGCCGCGCCTCGGGCTGTCGATCGACGACGGCGCCGTGCCGTGGGCCACGGCGGTCGAAGCGGATGCGCCCCTGGACATCACGCCGGTCCCGTTCGCCCACCCGCTGTGGGTGATGTTTTCGTCGGGAACGACGGGCAAGCCGAAGGGCATCGTGCACGGCCACGGCGGCGTGGTGCTCGAACACCTGAAATACCTGACCCTGCAACTGGATCTGCACCCGGACGACCGCTTCCTGTGGTACTCGTCGACCAGCTGGATGATGTGGAACTTCCTGGTGTCGGGGCTGCTGGTCGACACGACGATCGTGCTCTACGACGGCAGCCCGACGCATCCCGGCACCGACGGGCTGTGGAAGGTCGCCGCCGACGCCGGCGTCACGTTCCTCGGCGCGGGCGCGGGCTATCTATTGGCTTGCGCCAAGCAGGAATTGCGGCCGGGCGAGGCGCATTCGCTGGACGCCGTGCGCGCGGTGGGATCCACCGGTTCCCCGTTGCCCGCGTCCGGCTTCCGCTGGGTGCAGGAGGGGCTCGGCCGGCCCGTCCCGGTGGTCTCGATGAGCGGCGGCACCGACGTCTGCACCGCCTTCATCGGCGGTTGCCCGATCGTGCCGGTCAAGGCGGGCGAGCTGTCGTCGCTGTGCCTGGGCGCGGCCATCGAGGCGTGGAATGGCCAGGGAAACCCCGTCATCGGGGAAGAGGGCGAGCTGGTGGTGACCAAGCCGATGCCCTCGATGCCGGTGTTCTTCTGGAACGACGAGGACGGCAGCCGGTACCGCGCCGCCTACTTCGACAAGTACCCGGGGGTGTGGTGCCACGGCGACTGGATCACTATCAGCGAACGGGGATCCGTTGTGGTGCATGGCCGTTCGGACGCCACCCTGAATCGGATGGGCGTGCGGATGGGCAGCGCCGAGATCTACACGGCGGTCGAGCGCATGCCCGAGGTGCAGGACTGCCTGGTGGTCGGCGTCGAGCAGGACGACGGCGGCTACTGGATGCCGTTGTTCGTGGCCCTGGCCGACGGTGTGGAGCTCGACGAGGGGCTGCGCTCGAAGATCGTCGCGGAGATCCGTCAGCACGCTTCGCCGCGCCACGTGCCCGACGACATCCTGGACGTGCCGGGTATTCCGCGGACGCTGACCGGCAAGCGGCTGGAGATCCCGATCAAGCGGATCCTGCTCGGGACCGTGCCGGACCAGGCCGTGCAGCAGAGCTCGATCGACAGGCCCGAACTGCTAGAGGCTTTCGTTGCGTACCGCAGAAGTCGGGTGTCCTGAGTCGTCGTCCGTCGCGGCAGTCCCGCGCCGCCGGCCCCGGTAGCCGCGCCAGGCGGCGACGAACGCGGGGATCAGCGACACGAACAGGATGCCCAGGATGATCTTTTCCAGGTTCTGGTGCACGAACGGCACGGTGCCCAGGAAGTAGCCCGCCAGGGTCACGCCGCCGCCCCACGCGATGCCGCCGACGATGTCGAACCCGAGGTACACCGGGTAGCGCATGTACGACACCCCGGCGATCACCGGGACGAACGTGCGCACGAACGGCGCGAAGCGGGCGAGGATGACGGCCCAGGGCCCGTACTTCGCGAAGAACGCGTGTGACTCCGTCACGTAGTGCTTCTTGAAGAACCGGGAGTCTTCCTTCTTGAACAGCGCCGGCCCGATCCGGCGCCCGATGAAGTATCCGCATTGGTCGCCCAGTATCGCGACCAGCGCGACGGACGGCGCCAGCACCCAGATGCTCGTCGGTGGGTTCGGGTGCGCGGTCAGCAGCCCGCCGGTGAACAACAGCGATTCGCCCGGCAGCAGCGGAAACAGCAGGCCGGTCTCGATGAAGACGATGACCAGGATCCCGGGCAGCACCGCTTTCCCGAAGACGCCGTTGGCGCCCAGCCAGTACATCGGGTCGAGGATGTTCGGCAGGGCCGTCACCACGGTGCTCACGATGCTTCAACATACCGGTCTTGCGATACTGGACGGACCCAGCCGCCAGGAGGAGCCCATGCCCATCGCCACGCCCGAGGTGTACGCCGAGATGCTCGGACGCGCCAAGGAGAACTCCTACGCCTTCCCGGCCATCAACTGCACCTCGTCGGAGACCGTCAACGCCGCGATCAAGGGCTTCGCGGACGCCGGCAGCGACGGCATCATCCAGTTCTCAACGGGCGGTGCGGAGTTCGCCTCCGGCCTGGGGGTCAAGGACATGGTGGCCGGCGCCGTCGCGCTGGCCGAATTCACCCGCAGCATCGCGGCCAGATACCCGATCAACGTCGCGCTGCACACTGACCACTGCCCCAAGGACAAGTTGGACAGCTACGTGCGCCCGCTGCTGGCGATCTCGGCCGAGCGGGTGGCTGCCGGCCAGGACCCGCTGTTCCAGTCCCACATGTGGGACGGGTCGGCGGTGCCGGTCGAGGAGAACCTCGCCATCGCGCAGGAACTGCTCAAGGAGGCCGCGGCCGCCAAGATCATCCTCGAGGTGGAGATCGGCGTGGTGGGCGGCGAGGAGGACGGCGTCGCCCACGAGATCAACGACAAGCTCTACTCCACTCCGGAGGATTTCGAGCGGACGGTCGACGCGCTGGGCCACGGCGAGCACGGCAAGTACCTGCTGGCCGCGACGTTCGGCAACGTGCACGGCGTCTACAAGCCCGGCAACGTCAAGCTGCGCCCCGACGTGCTGGCGCTGGGCCAGCAGGTCGCGGCGGCGAAACTCGGCCTGGCCGCCGACGCCAAGCCGTTCGACTTCGTCTTCCACGGCGGTTCGGGTTCGCTGAAGTCGGAGATCGAGGAGGCGCTGCGCTACGGCGTGGTGAAGATGAACGTCGACACCGACACCCAGTACGCGTTCACCCGCCCGATCGCCGGCCACATGTTTGCCAACTACGACGGCGTGCTCAAGGTCGACGGCGAGGTGGGCGTCAAGAAGGTCTACGACCCGCGCAGCTACCTCAAGAAGGCCGAGGCCGGCATGAGCGAGCGCGTCGTGGAGGCCTGCAACGACCTGCACTGCGCCGGGAAGTCGCTCGCCTAACCCCGCCGAGCAGACGCAGAATCGCACGTTCCCGCGGGAAAATATGCGATTGTGCGTCTGCTCGCGCAGTGGAAATTAGCCGCTGGGGGATTGGCAGATCTTCCACTGATCGTCGCGGTACTGCAGGTCGAGGCTGCGCGTCGAACGCAGCGACGGGTCGTATGCCATGAACGTGGTGATGTTCGCCTCGGCGTGCTGGCCGTTGACGACGACCTGGTCGATGCTGGCGATCACCGGGTACTGCTTGGCCGCCGAGACCCGCTGATAGGTTTCCTGCCACGCGTGCTCGTCGTAATCCACGTATCCGTCGCGGACGGTCCCGCACGTGACGGTGCGCAACGCGGTCAGGTCGCCCCGCTGCACCGCGATGTCGTACTGCTGGATGGTGTGCCGAACCTGGTCTTCCTCAGAGACTTTCGAGTGCTTGCCGCGGGTCAGCAGCACGGTGCCCAGGATCGCGATCGCCGCCAGCGCCAGCACGACCACCACCAGCGCCAGCACCCAGCCCCAGTTGAACTGCCGGGTGGTGCGCAGCTTCGCCCCCAGTCGCGGCGGAATCGACTGCGGCACAGCGACTTTCGGAGGAACACCCAGCTGTGTCGTCGCGGCTTCGCCCGGCGGCGGCGACGCGATGACCTCCGTGGCGGGCTCCGCGGACGACGTTGCGATGACCTGGGTCTCCTTGGCGTCGAAGCCGGGGGCCGTGAAACGACGCTCGCGCTGCTGGCCTTCGGCGGCCTCGGCATCGCTGTCCTGATCGCCCTTGTTGATCACCACGGTCTCGGTCTCGGGGTCGACGGGGACCAGCGGCTGGTCCTCGGCTGCCCCTTCGGGTTCGGGTGGATTGGGCATAGAGGGAGCTTAGCGACCCGCCGCGGGGGAACGGCAAAATAGACGCCATGACGTCGATGGGAGATCTTCTCGGACCCGATCCGATTCTGCTGCCGGGCGATAGCGACGCCGAGGCGGAGCTACTGGCCAACGAGAACCCGGCCGCCGTCGCCGCCGCGCACCCGTCTGCGTCGGTGGCGTGGGCCGCGCTCGCGGAAGGAGCGCTCGCGTCCAACGAGGAACACAAGGCCGTCACCGCCTACGCCTACGCGCGCACCGGCTACCACCGCGGCCTGGACCAGCTGCGGCGAAACGGCTGGAAGGGCTTCGGCCCGGTGCCGTACGCGCACGAGCCCAACCGCGGCTTCCTGCGTTGCGTGGCGGCGCTGGCCAAGGCCGCCGACGCCATCGGCGAGACCGAGGAGAACCTGCGCTGCCTGGATCTGCTCGACGACTGCGACCCCGCGGCGCGCCAAGCGCTCGGCCTCTAGAAGCCTTCCTCGCAGTCGCCGTGCCGGTCCGGCGGCTCGATCTGCACGGTGGCGTGATCCAGCCCGCGCGCGGACAGCACCGCGCGCGCGTCCTGCAGCACCCGCGCGGAGTCGCCGTCGCTGGTGAGGTGCGCGGTGCACATGTCCTTGCCGGGCGACAGCGTCCACACGTGTAGGTCGTGCACCTCGGTGACGCCGTCGACGGCACCGAGCGCGCCGCGCAGCTCCTCGACGTCGATGTGGGCCGGTGAGGCCTCGGACAGGATTCGCAGCGCGTCGCGGGCCAGTGAGATGGCCCGGGGCGCCACCCACAGCGCGACCAGCACCGCGACTACGACGTCGGCGTACAGCCAGCGCGTCGTCACGGTGACGATGCCGGCGATCAGCACGCCCAGGCTGCCGACGCTGTCGGCGACCACCTCCATGTAGGCGCCCTTGACGGCCAGGCTGCTCTCCGAATGCGACCGCAGCAGAAGCGCGACCACGAGGTTGGCCAGCAGGCCGAACAGGGCGACGACGATCATCGGCACGCCCGGAACCGACGGGGTTTCCTTCAGCCGCTGGACCGCCTCCCACAGGATGAACAGGGCCACCCCGATCAGCAGACCGGCGTTGGCGACGGCGGTGAACACCTCGGCGCGATGCCAGCCGTAGGTGCGCGCGGGCGACGAGCTGCCACGCCTGGCCAGCATCACCGCGGCCAGCCCCATGAACACCGCGACTACGTCGGTCAGCATGTGTCCCGCGTCGGCCAGCAGCGCGATCGAGTTGATCAGCAGCGAGGTCGTGAGCTCCACGACGAAGAACACCGCGAGGATCGCCGCGGCGGCGATCATGCGGGGGATCATCCGCGACGAGTCGCCCTCGGCGGGGGTGTGGCTGTGGCCGGCGCCCATAGCCAGAAATATATGCGTAACAACGCATATATTTCAAGGGCTACAGCCAGGCGCTCCAGAATCGGGTCAGCGAGTTGCCCGCGGCGACGAGCCAGTGCGGGATACCGGAGAAATCGAACAGCCAGAGCACCACACCGAAGAACCACTGGCTAGCCGCCAACAGCAGGAACAGCAGGATGAAAAAGCCCCACTGCTTGGCCGGGGCCAGTGCGCGCTGCGTCTCGGGGCTCAGGTGCGGCTCGAGGGCGTCGTACCCGTCCAGGCCGGGGACCGGCAGCAGGTTCAGCAACACTGCGGTGAGCTGGAGGAAGCCCAGGAAGGCCACGCCCGCCCACAGCACCGCGTGGTGCGGGTCGTACAGCAACCGCGTCACCACCAGCAGCAGCACCGCCAGCACGAGGTTGGCCGCCGGCCCTGCCAGGCTGACGATGGTCCGGCGGGCGGGCGTCATGAACCACGTCCGCACGTACACCGCGGCGCCGGGCAGGCCGATCCCGCCCAGCGCGACGACCACGATCGGCAGCAGCAGCGAGAGCGCGGGGTGGCTGTAGCGCCGCGGGTCCAGGGTCAGATACCCGCGCACCGCGACGTCGTGGTCGCCGAATCGCCAGGCCGTCACCGCGTGCCCGAATTCGTGCAGGCACAGCGACACCAGCCAGCCCGCGATCACGAAGACGAACACCCCGGCGTAGGACAGCGGCCGCACGCTGGACCCGGCCAGCCAGGCCAGCACGCCGCCGGCCGCCGTCAACGCGACCAGGGCAAGGAAGAGCGGGCTGGGCCGCACCGATTCGTGTTGCCGGGCGGGAAAGCTCACCCGCTCGAAATTACCTTGGTATTCGCCGTCGTTGCGGCCGCAGCGCCCAGGAGGCGACGGTCAGGCCCACGAGTATCAGCGGACCGACCAGCGTTGTGGCGCGATCGCCGACCCAGAGATGCGAGGCCGTCGCTCCGGCGTAGATGGACATCAGGCCCGCGTACGCCCACTCCTTGACCACGGCCAGGCGCGGTGCCAGCAGCACGACACCGGCCGATACGTAGCAGACGCCGAGGATGGTCATGAAGTACAGCGGATACCCCAGGTGCGTCACTACCCCCGCGAACGGTTGCAGGCGCAGCGCGCCCATCACCCCGCCCACAAAACACTCGGCGGCGAGCAGGCCGGTCGCCGTCCAGTAGATCCAGTTGCGGCGCGCGGTCGCGGAAGGTGTCATCGCAAAGCCTCCTCACCACGTCGACACCCCGCGGGCCAAAAGTGTGACCGGTTGGCGTACTCGACTACTCATGCGGGAAGGCGATGCCTTGCACGAGGCTCAACGTCATGACATCGCATAGCCACGGCGCAACGCCGCATTCAGCCAGACGAGTTGCCGTCGGGTCTCGTGGCGGTAATGGTCTCGAACGCTTCACTCAGGCATTGGCAACAGGTTTCTATTGGCAGGGTTGGAAAACTGTCGGGGCCGTCGCTACCTCTGTCGTAGCGATTGCTACGGCCGTCGTTGCCTATGGAACGTTCCAGGTCTCGAAGCAGACAGTTCACCTCTCAGAAGAGACGCTGCAGGCCAACACGCGCCAGCAGGCAAGTGATCGCTTCGCCAAGGCAATCGAGCACTTGGGATCCGACAACGTTGATGTACGACTCGGCGGGATCTTTGCGTTGGACAAGCTCGCCTGGGACACGCCATCAGAACACGCGAACGTCTACAAGGTCCTCGCATCCTTCGTGCGCGGTCACGCCGTGCTGGGCAAGGACGCGTGCGCCGACTCGAATCCGCCTGGCGTGGTGCGGGGCTCCCCGGCCCCGACCTCTGTGGCGGCCGTGACCTCCCCGGCCCCGACCCCTCTGGCCGCCGTGACCTCGCCGCTCCCGACCTCCGCCGCTTCGACCGACGCGGCTTCGACCGGCTGGCGCCCAAAAGAGGACATTCAAACGGCGATCTATCTTGTGGGCAAGCGCGATCGTCAGTACGACGCCACGAACGAATCGGTAGATTTTTCACACGCTTGCCTAAGGGGGGCCAGCTTTCTTGAAGAAAAGGTGGCCGATTATTCCGACGCAAATATGAACTCCTCCGATTTGCGAAGGGCGAATTTCGGCCACACAAAACTCGAGAACGCGTATTTGATGGGCGCAACACTGGATGACGCCCTCATCACTGAGGCCAAACTCCGTGGTGCACGCCTAAGTTTCGCGTGGATGTTGCGCGCTGGACTCGGCAAAGCGGACCTGCGCGGGGCGCACATGGCGGAGGCGCACATGGCGAATGCTGATCTCTCGAGCGCCAACCTGTGCAGCGCCGATCTCTCGGGCGCCGACCTGAGCGGCGCGAACCTCACCGATATCGTCTACGACGATAAAACAATCTGGCCCAGCGGTTTTCAGCCGCCGCCCAGCCGGTCAACCCTCTGCTAGGTGACCAGCAGCCACCCTTCGACGTTGCGGTAGAACGTCGATCGGCGCGCCGCCCGCGGCGCCGCGACCCCGTCGCGCACGACGGTGACGCCGGTACTGCCCAGCTGGGCGGCGCGGCCAGACACCCAGCGGCCCCTGCGTACCGAGGCCCGCAGGCCAGGCATGGCCAGCGTCGGCTCGATCCGCGCACCGACGACGTCGCCGTCGAACAGCGTGGTGTCGTCGACGACGGCCTCTCCGTGCAGCACCCGCGCGCCGTCGGGAGGCAGCCAGCGCCCGCGGCCGACGATCACCGACCCGGTCTCGTCACGGATCAGCGTCACCCGCCGGGCGGAGCCGCGCCGGGCGCGCCGCGCCGCGCGCCGCCCGGCCGGGATCCGGTAGGCCCGGGTGGCGGGCGTGCGCCGGGGCGGCACGTAGGCCAGCTCGACGTCGAGCCGCTCGGCGCGCAGCAACCGGGTCAGCACCGCGGCCAGGTCCGCGTCGGCGCCGACGACCACCAGCCGTCGGTATTGCTCGATCGCGGCGTCGACATCGCCCATATGGACCGGCAAGCCGGCCAGCGCACGCGGCACCCGCCGGTCGCCGAAGGCCAACACCCCCGCGGTTTCCATGCTCGGTCGCAACCTCCTGGGACAGGGCTGGGATAGGGTGTGTCACCGGCTGGACCACAATAAGCAGGCGCGATCAGGTGGGAGCAACGTCATGCCGGCAATCGTCCTCATCGGCGCCCAATGGGGCGACGAGGGCAAAGGTAAGGCCACTGACCTGCTCGGCGGGCGCGTGCAGTGGGTGGTGCGCTATCAGGGCGGCAACAACGCCGGGCACACCGTCGTCCTGCCCACCGGCGAGCATTTCGCCCTGCACCTGATCCCGTCCGGGGTGCTGACGCCCGGGGTCACCAACGTCATCGGCAACGGCGTGGTGGTCGACCCCGGTGTGCTGCTCGACGAGCTGAAGGGCCTCGAGGACCGCGGCGTCGACACCTCCAGGCTGCTGATCTCGGCCGACGCCCACCTGCTGCTGCCCTACCACGTCGCCATCGACAAGGTCACCGAGCGCTACATGGGCAACAAGAAGATCGGCACCACCGGCCGCGGCATCGGCCCGTGCTACCAGGACAAGATCGCCCGCCAGGGCATCCGGGTTGCCGACGTGCTCGACCCCGATCAGCTGACCCACAAGGTCGAGGCCGCCCTCGAGCTCAAGAACCAGATCCTGGTCAAGATCTACAACCGCAAGGCGCTCGACCCACACCAGGTGGTGGACGCCCTGCTGCAGCAGGCCGAGGGTTTCCGGCACCGCATCGCCGACGCGCGGCGGCTGCTCAACACCGCGCTCGAGGAGGGCGAGACGGTCCTGCTGGAGGGCTCGCAGGGCACCCTGCTCGACGTCGACCACGGCACCTACCCCTACGTGACGTCGTCGAATCCGACCGCGGGCGGCGCGGCCGTCGGCTCCGGGATCGGGCCGACCCGGATCACCGCCGTGCTGGGGATCCTCAAGGCCTACACCACCCGCGTCGGCTCCGGCCCGTTCCCCACCGAGCTGTTCGACGAGAAGGGCGAATACCTGTCCAAGACCGGGGGCGAATTTGGTGTCACCACGGGGCGGCGCCGGCGTTGCGGCTGGTTCGACGCCGTGATCGCCCGTTACGCCACCCGCGTCAACGGCATCACCGACTTCTTCCTGACCAAGCTCGACGTGCTGTCCAGCCTGGAGACGGTGCCGGTGTGCGTCGGCTACCGGATCGACGGGGCGAGCATCAACGACATGCCGATGACCCAGAGCGACCTCGCCCGCGCCGAACCGATCTACGAAGAACTGCCCGGCTGGTGGGAGGACATCTCGGACGCGCGGGAGTTCGACGACCTGCCGGCCAAGGCCCGCGATTACGTGTTGCGGCTGGAAGAGCTTGCGGGAGCACATGTTTCGTGCATCGGCGTCGGCCCCGGGCGCGAGCAGACCATCGTGCGCCGCGACGTCCTGGCGGCCCGCCCGTGACGGAACCCGACCCAAAAGAACTCGACCCGGAATACGAACACCACGGCGGTTTCCCCGAATACGGCCCGGCCAGCCCCGGCCCCGGATTCGGCCGGTTCGTCGCCGCCATGCGCCAACTCCAGGACCTCGCGGTGTCCGCTGACCCGGGTGACGACGTCTGGGACGACGCCGCCGAGCGCGCCGCCGCGCTGGTCGAGGTGCTGGGCACCTTCCAGGCCGAGGAGGGCAAGGCGCCGGCCGGGCGCACGCCCGACCTGCCCGGCATGGGCAGCCTGCTGCTGCCGCCCTGGACATTGACCCGGTACGCGCCCGACGGCGTCGAAATGACCGGGTACTTCAGCCGGTTTCACGTCGGCGGCAACCACGCCGTCCACGGCGGCGTGCTGCCGCTGCTGTTCGACCACATGTTCGGGATGATCTCGCACGCCGCCGGGCGCCCGATCAGCCGCACCGCCTTCCTGCACGTCGACTACCGCAAGGTCACGCCCATCGACACGCCGTTGCTGGTGCGCGGGCGCGTCACCAGCACCGAGGGCCGCAAGGCGTTCGTCGCCGCGGAGCTGGTCGACGGCGACGACGCCGTGCTGGCCGAGGCCAACGGCCTGATGGTGCGGCTGCTTCCCGGCCAGCCCTAGGGGTTTGCCGAACCGACCTATCCTTGAGCGGTGACTGACGGCTTGACCCAAGGACAGGACGACAAGACGACCGCGCTCGCCGTGTCGCCCCACGCTGCCCCCCAACCGCCCGAAGACCGCAGGCCGACGGTCCTGCTGCTCGGCTCCGGCGAGCTGAGCCGGGAGCTGGCGGTCGCGCTGCGCCATCTGGGCGCGCGGGTGGTCGCGGCGGACGGACAGCCAAATACGCCCGCACACGGCGTGGCCGACCAGTCGCTGACGCTCCCGCTCACCGACGGCGGCGAGCTCGCCAGGGCGATCCAACAGCTCCACCCGGACTTCGTGGTGACCGCGGCGGACGCGGTCGCCGCCCAAGCTCTCGAGGCGCTGCCCCCGGAGCGCACCCAGCTGGTGCCCAACGCCCGCACCGTCCGGCTCACCTCCGACCGCGAGGCCCTGCGCCGGATGGCCGCCGACGAGCTAGGCCTGCCGACCGCGCCGTTCTGGTTCGCCGGCTCGGTCGGCGAACTGCAGGCGGTGGCCGCCCACGCCGGCTACCCGCTGCTGGTGAAGCCGGTGTCGGGGCGTGGGCACTCGGTGGTCTCCGGGCCCGACGACATCGAACCGGCCTGGCAGCGCGCGCAGGGAAGTCCGACCGGGCGGGTACTGGCCGAGACGGTGGTCGAGGTCGACTTCGACGTCACCCTGCTCGTGGTGCGCAGCGAGGGCCCGAACGGTCCGCTGATCGAGTTCTGCTCACCGATCGGCCACCGAGACGTCGACGGCGCCGTGCTGGAATCCTGGCAGCCTCAGCAGATGAACGAGGCCGCGGTGGACGCGGCCAAGTCGATCGCCGCGCGAATCGTCAAGGCGCTCGGCGGGCGCGGCGTCTTCGGCGTCGAGTTGATGATCAAGGGCGACGAGGTGTACTTCGCCGACGTCAGCGCGCGCCCGCACCCCAGCGTCTGGGTGACCCTGCGCAGCCAGCGGCTTTCGGCGTTCGAACTGCAGGCCCGGACCATTCTGGGCCTGCCGGTGGACACCATGATGATGTCGCCGGCCGCCGCCCACGCGATCAATGCCGACCCCGACGGCGGGCCGTCGGCCGCCGACGCGCTGACCCGCGCGCTGCGGGTGCCGGAAAGCGATCTGCGCATCTTCGCGCGGGGCGCCGGGGCCGCCGGACGGGGCGTGGCGCTGGCCACGGCGCCGGACGTGGCGGCGGCCCGCGACCGTGCCCGAGAGGCCGCGAACGCCCTGAATATGCGAGACTCACGCGGATGAGTTACGCAGGAGACATCACGCCCCTCGAGGCATGGAAGCTGCTGAGCGACAACCCCAACGCGGTGCTGGTCGACGTGCGCACCGATGCCGAATGGCGGTTCGTCGGCGTGCCCGACCTGTCCAGCCTGGGCCGCGACGTGGTGTACATCGAGTGGGTCACCGCCAACGGCGTCCCCAACGCGGACTTCGCCGATGAGCTGAAGAGCCACGTCCCGCCGGCCGACGAAGAGCGGCCCGTCATCTTCCTGTGTCGCTCGGGTAACCGCTCCATCGGAGCGGCCGAGGTGGCGACCCAGGTGGGCCTGACCCCCGCCTACAACGTGCTGGACGGTTTCGAGGGCCAGCTCGACGCCAGCGGGCATCGCGGTGGAAACGGTTGGCGCGCGCTCGGATTGCCCTGGAAGCAGGGGTAGCAGCGATGGCCGACGACCAATCGGTCCGCACGCCCAAGGCGCTGCCCGACGGCGTCAGCCAGGCCACCATCGGCGTGCGCGGCGGTCTGCTGCGATCCGGTTTCGAAGAGACTGCCGAGGCGATGTTCCTGACGTCCGGCTACGTCTACGAGTCGGCGGCCGTGGCCGAGCGGTCGTTCACCGGCGAGCTGGACCATTTCGTCTACTCGCGCTACGGCAACCCGACCGTGACGATGTTCGAGGAGCGGTTGCGACTGATCGAGGGGGCGCCCGCGGCGTTCGCCACCGCGAGCGGCATGGCGGCGGTGTTCACCTCACTGGGCGCGCTGCTGGCGGCCGGTGACCGGCTGGTCGCGGCGCGCAGCCTGTTCGGCTCGTGCTTCGTGGTGTGCAACGAGATCCTGCCGCGGTGGGGGGTCGAGACCGTCTTCGTCGACGGCGACGACCTCGCGCAGTGGGAGCGGGCGCTCTCGGTGCCCACTCAGGCGGTGTTCTTCGAGACGCCGTCCAATCCGATGCAGTCACTGGTCGACATCGCCGCGGTGACCGAGATGGCTCACGCCGCCGGCGCGAAAGTGGTGCTGGACAACGTCTTTGCCACACCGCTGCTGCAGCAGGGCTTTCCGCTCGGGGTGGACGTGGTGGTGTACTCCGGGACCAAACACATCGACGGGCAGGGCCGGGTGCTGGGCGGCGCCATCCTGGGCGACAAGGAGTACATCGACGGCCCGGTCCAGAAGCTGATGCGGCACACCGGCCCGGCGATGAGCGCGTTCAACGCCTGGGTGTTGCTGAAAGGCCTTGAGACGCTGGCGGTTCGGGTCGAGCACAGCAACGCGTCCGCGCACCGCATCGCGGAGTTCCTCGAGACCCATCCCGCGGTGAGCTGGGTGCGCTACCCCTACCTGACGTCGCACCCGCAATACGACCTGGCCAAGCGCCAGATGACCGGCGGCGGAACGGTGATCACCTTCGCGCTGGACTGCGCCGAAAGTGCCGCCAAGCAGCGGGCTTTCGAGGTGCTGGACAAGCTGCGGCTGATCGACATCTCCAACAACCTGGGCGACGCGAAATCGTTGATCACCCACCCGGCGACCACGACGCACCGCGCCATGGGCCCGGAGGGACGCGCCGCGATCGGGCTGGGCGACAACGTGGTTCGCATCTCCGTCGGGCTGGAGGGCACCGACGACCTGATCGCCGATATCGATCGGGCCCTGAGCTAGCCGGCTTGCTTCTCGGCGGCCTCGATGCGTTCGGCCGCCGCCAACGTCCCCTCCTGCGCCTGCTTCTCCACCCAGTCCACCACCGGCCGGGCGTACATCATCTGGCTGGTGATGGCCATCTGGCCGCGGGTGCGGCCCAGGAACGAGATGCCCCAGGAAAACATGGCGGCAATGCGGTTGCGGAACCCGACCAGGTACAGCAGGTGCAACAACAACCACGCCAGCCAGGCGATGAAGCCGCCGAACTCCAGCTTGCCGACCCTGGCGACGGCGCTGTAGCGAGAGATCAGCGCCATGCTGCCCTTGTCGAAGTAGTTGAATGGCTTGCGGTTGGCCGGGTCGTCGTGGCCCTTGACGGCCTGCTTGATCAGCGCGGTCGCGTAGTGAGCCCCCTGAATCGCGCCCTGGGCCATGCCCGGTACGCCGGGCACCGACATCAGGTCGCCGACGACGAACACGTACGGGTGGCCCTTGACGGTGAGGTCGGGCTCGACGATCACCCGTCCGGCGCGGTCGGTTTCGGTGCCGTCGGACTGCTCGGCGATCATCTTGCCCAGCGGGCTGGCCTGCACGCCGGCCGCCCACACCTTGCAGGCGCATTCGATCCGGCGCTCGCTGCCGTCGGAGTCCTTGACCGTGATGCCCATGTAGTCGACGGCGGTCACCATGGCATTGAGCTGGACCTCGACGCCCATCTTCTCCAGCCGCCGCTGCGCCTTCAGGCCCAGCTTTTCACCCATGGGCGGCAGCACCGCGGGCGCCGCGTCCAGCAGGATGACCCGGCAATCGCTGGGCGTGATGGTCCGAAAGGCGCCGGCCAGCGTGCGCTCGGCGAGTTGGACGATCTCGCCGGCCAACTCGACTCCCGTCGGCCCCGCCCCGACCACCACGAACGTCAGCCGGCGTTGCCGCTCGGCCGGGTCGGTGGCGACCTCGGCGGCCTCGAAGGCGCCGAGGATGCGGCTGCGTAGCTCCAGGGCGTCGTCGATCGACTTCATGCCGGGCGCGAACGCGGCGTAGTCGTCGTTGCCGAAATAGGACTGCTGCGCGCCGGCGGCCACGATCAGGCTGTCGTAGTGCGTGACGGTCTGCATCCCCATCAGGTGCGACGTGACCGTCTGCGCCTTCAGGTCGATCGCCTCGACCTCACCCCACAACACCCGGACGTTCTTCTGCTTGCGCAGGATCAGCCTGGTGGTCGGCGCGATGTCGCCCTCGGACAGGATCCCGGTGGCCACCTGGTAAAGCAGCGGCTGGAAAAGGTGAGTGGTGGTCATCGAGATCAGGGTGACGTCCACATCGGCCCGCTTGAGCGAGCGCGCCGCGTTCAGGCCCCCGAATCCGCTCCCGATGATGACGACGTGATGGCGCGACATGCCTACCCCTTCGTGTCGTGGTCCCCGCGGCCCGTCACCAGCCTATGTGGTCGGCGCGCCCGACCACGGCCAGCTACCAGTCTTGATCTTGCGCCGAGCAGACCACATGAGAACCGAGCCCGCACCGATCGCGAGGACGCCACCGGACATCCACAGATAGTTCGGCCTCGCTTCGCTCGCCGTATAGGCCACGTCGGTGCCGCCGCGACTGCGAAACAGATGAACATCCACCTGCGATCCGACTCCATTGCGTCGGTCGTAGTCCTCGACGATCGGGACCCTGTTGGACTTTGCGCCGACGCCCCACCTGCCGTAGCACCTTCCGTGGTCCCGCTCACAATGATCGATCGTCACCGTCGCAGGTGTGCCGAGCCGATAGGCAACGGCGTGCATTGCACCCAATTCGATACCGAAGGCCAGCCCCGCGAACACACAAATGCCGCCAAGCACCGCGGTGACCCACGCCCCGATGCGCGCCGGCCTACCAGGACGTCCCCGAAACGCGTCCATCAGGAAACGCTCCCACCTAGAAGGGCCACGCCGCGGCGTTGGTCTTGTACTTCCCGTTGAGTTGGTTGCAGAAGTCGTCGTTGGTGCCGGCCAGGAAGATGTAATAGGCCTCCGCGTTGCTGCGGCGGCTGTCGAAGGAATTGGGTGTCGTCCAGCCGCTGTTGCACGCCGCGGTGTCCGAACCGGTGGTGGGCTTGCGCCAATTGGTCTTGGCGCAGGCGTTCAGGGCGTCGACGTTGGGGGTGGCGCTCTTGGCGGCGACGAGCATCGCGCCGCCCCACAGCCCGTCGTTGCGCCGGTAGGCGCGCGCCCCGAATCCCGCGTTGTTGGTCTGGCAGGCCAGCGCCCGTTTGAGCAGCCCGAAGGGGGCGGCGAGCTGCGGATTGCTGACCGCGGCGGCGGCCGTGATGAACTGGGCCGCGTCGGAGCCGTCGACCTCCTGCACGTTCGGGTTGCCCAGGCCCGTCAGCTGCTGCGCAATCCCGGAGTTGCTGCCCCCGCCGATGATCGACCCGCCGCCGCCGGACGTCATCGGGGGCAGGGTGACGGGATCGGCGGTCGCGACCGGGGCCGACAGCGCCAGCCCGCACGCGGCGAACACCACGCCGATCCGATTTACGACAGATCCCATGAGCGGTTCTCCTATCAGCGGAACGCGTCGCTGCCGGTGAAGGCCTGGCCGAGGACGAGCTGGTGCATCTCCGGGGTGCCCTCGTAGGTGAGCACCGATTCCAGGTTGACCATGTGCCGGATGACGGGGTACTCCAGCGATATCCCGTTGCCGCCCAATATGGTTCGCGCGGTCCGACAGATCTTTATCGCCTCGCGGGTGTTATTGAGCTTGCCGAAGCTGACCTGTTCGGGTCGCAACCCGACGCCGTCCTTGAGGCGGCCGAGGTGCAGCGACAGCAGCTGCCCCTTGTGCAGTTCGACCGCCATGTCGACGAGTTTGGCCTGCGTCAGCTGGAATCCGGCGATCGGGCGCCCGAACTGGGTGCGCTGCGTGGCGTAGTCGAGCGCGGCCTGCCAGGCCGAGCGCGCCGCGCCCATCGATCCCCAGACGATCCCGTAGCGCGCCTCCGACAGGCACGACAGCGGGCCGCGCAACCCCGTCGCCGCGGGCAGCATCGCGTCGGCGGGCAGCCGCACGTCGTCGAGCACCAACTCGCTGGTAATCGACGCCCGCAGCGACAGCTTGTGGTGAATCGTGTTGGCGGCGAAGCCCGGCGTCTTGGTCGGCACCACAAAACCACGGATGCCCTCGTCGGTGCCGGCCCACACGATCGCCACGTCGGCGACCGAGCCGTTGGTGATCCACAACTTTCGCCCGTTCAGCACCCAGTCCGAACCATCTTGCCGCGCACGGGTTTTCATCGCGGCCGGATCGCTTCCGACGTCGGGTTCGGTCAACCCGAAGCAGCCGAGCAGTTCGCCCGCAGCCATCCCGGGCAGCCACTGCTGCTTCTGCTCCTCGGAGCCGAACTTCCAGATCGCGAACATCGCCAGCGACCCCTGCACGGAGACCATCGACCGGATACCCGAGTCGGCGGCCTCCAGCTCGGTGCAGGCCAGGCCGTAGTGCACGGCCGAAGCACCGCCGCAGCCGTAGCCGTGCAGATGCATGCCGAGCAGCCCGAGCTGGCCGAACTGCTTGGCCAGCTGGCGGACCGGAAGGTCGCCGATCTCGAACCATTCGCCGACGTAGGGGAGGACGTGCTCGGCGCAGAACTTCCGCACCGTGTCGCGCACGGCGAGCTCGTCCTCGGACAGGGAGGCGTCCAGGCCCAGCGGGTCGTCCCGGTCGAACGCCGGAGGTGCGTCAGTGCTCATGGGACCCAGCCTGCCACCCGGTAGTCTCGCGGCATGCGACGGATGGCATACCTGCTCATCGACGTCGTCGCCGTGCTGGTCTTCTCCGCCGCCGGACGCCGCAGCCACGCCGAAGGGCTCACCCTCGGCGGCCTGGCGACCACGGCCTGGCCGTTCCTGGTCGGGACCGTCGTTGGGTGGCTGCTCTCCCGCGCCTGGCGGCGACCCACCGCCGTCGCCCCCACCGGCGTGATCGTCTGGCTGTCCACCGTCGCGATCGGCATGCTGCTGCGCAAAGCCAGCTCGGCGGGCGTGGCGGCGAGCTTCGTGGTGGTCGCCGCGTCGGTAACCGCGGTGCTGTTGCTCGGCTGGCGGGCCGCCGTGGGTGTGGCCGTGCGGCGCCGGTCCAACGCCTGAGCGGATCATGGCACCCGCCAGCTGGAACCCGGCCTCCGGCGACGGCCTGACCACCACGTTCGACGCCGTCGTCCGGGCCGTGGCCACGAACAAGGGCCTCCTCGAAGACCCGTTCGCCGAGCCGCTGGTGCGCGCCACCGGCGTGCCGTACTTCGCCCAGGTCATCGACGACGAGCGATACGCCGCCGACGACGGCGGTCACCCCATCACGACGGGGCTCATTCACGTCCAGGCCGCGTACGGACGGTTCCTCGACGAGTTTCTCGCCGACGCCGGCCGCTCCGGCATTCGCCAGGTGGTGATCCTGGGGTCGGGGCTGGACACCCGGCCGTACCGACTGTGGTGGCCACCCGGCACGACGGTGTACGAAATCGATCGCCCGGACGTCCTCGATTTCAAGGCCGGGGTGCTGCGGGGGCTGGACGCGCGGCCGGGCGCACACCGCCGCGAGATCGGCGTCGACCTTCGCCAGGATTGGCTGGCGGCGCTGCGCCGGGCCGGTTTCGACGCCGCGACGCCCACGGTCTGGATCGCCGAGCAATTGCTCGTCGGCTACCTGCCGCCGGACGCCCAGCATCGGTTGCTGCGGGGCGTCACCGAGGCGAGCGCGCCCGGGAGCCGCTTCTCCGCCGATCACATGGCGAGCTGGACACCGGAACGGCAGGCGGCGCGGCAGGCCTTCGTGGACGGCTGGCGACGGCGCGGCCTGGACATCGACCTGGCCAGCCTGACCTACCCGGGCGAATACCGCTTTGTCCCCGAATATCTGGCGGCGCATGGCTGGCAGACGGCCAAGCGGAATGTCGTCGAGTTGTTCGCCGACCTGGGGTTGGCCGAATTGTGGCGCGGCCGCCCGGAGCACGTGGAACTGCTCCCCGGGTATGTCACGGCATCGCGCGTTTAGCGCGGGCCGCGCCCGGCCGGCTCATTAAGTGGATTAAAGGTTCAGTTACTGAAATTCCATCCGCGCCGGCCGTCGCTCCGAATGACTTGTGTTCATGCCGACACGGCGCCCATGGGCGTCCGAAGACGAAGGAGTCGAAACGCAATGATGAGCACTCGCGCGAAAACGCTTGCCGCGGCGGGTCTTGCGGCCATCGCCGTCGCCGCCGGGCCGACGGTTACGGCCACAGCCGACAACCCGAGTGACTTGATCGGGACGGGTTGCGCGGACTATGCCAAGCAGAATCCGAGCGGTCCGGGGTCGGTGCTGGGAATGTCGCGCGACCCGGTGGCGACGGCGGCGTCGAACAACCCGATGTTGACGACCCTGGCCGCGGCGCTGTCCGGGAAGCTGAATCCGAACGTGAACCTGGTCTCGACCCTCAACAACGGCCAGTACACGGTGTTCGCGCCCACCAACGCGGCGTTCGACAAGTTGCCGGCGGGGACCGTCGACAAGCTGAAGACGGACTCGCAGCTGCTGACCAGCATCTTGACGTATCACGTCGTCCAGGGGCAGCTCAGCCCGGCGGTGATCGGCGGCGTCCACCCGACGGTGCAGGGCGCGCCCCTTACCGTGGCCGGTCAAGGCAACGACCTGAGGGTCAACAACGCGGGCCTGGTCTGCGGTGGGGTGCACACGTCCAACGCGACGGTCTACATGATCGACACGGTGCTCATGCCTCCCGGCCAATAGAGCGGACTCGCCGCCGGGTGGAATGGGCGCGCGTCGGAGACGTTAGATGAATACGTGACGCCCACCACCCGGCTCGAGTTCGTCGCGGCCACCCACGACGACCCCTTGGCGCGGCCGCTGCTGGCCGAGCTGGCCGTCGAGTACGCGGAGCGCTACGGGGGTACGCCGGACAGGCACCTGGCCTGGCTGCCGGTGCCGGCGGGTGAGCTGGCGCCGCCCGACGGCGGGTTGCTCATCGGTGTGGTGGGTGGCGTGGCGGTCACGGGCGGGGCGTTCCGGCGCTTCGACGCCAACACCGCCGAGCTCAAGCGGATCTGGACCGACAGCGCCCATCGGCGCCGCGGGTATGCGCGGGCGCTGCTGGCGGCGCTGGAAGCGGAGACCGCCGCGCGGGGTTACCGGCGGCTGTATTTGATCACCGGCAATCGTCAGCCCGAGGCCGAGGCGCTGTACGACGCGACGGGGTACACCCGCATCGCCCCCGCCGAGCCGCTGCCCGACTGGGGACCGTTCCGGCCGATCGCCTTCGAGAAGTGGCTGCCATGACGGGTCAACTTCACCTGGGCGTCGCGCTCGACGGATACGGCTGGGACCCGCACGCGTGGCAGGTCACCCTCGCCGCCGACCCGGAGACGCCGTCGGTCCTCGGCGGTCCTTACTGGGCCGACTTGGCGGCCACGGCGGAGCGCGGGCTGCTGGACTTCCTCACCATCGACGACAGTTTGATGCCGCAGATCGGGCGAAGCTCCCGGATTCATCCCGACCGGCTGACCGGCCGCGCCGACGCCGTCCTGGTCGCGGCCCGCATCGCACCCGCCACGCGACACATCGGGCTGATCCCCGTGGC
Source organism: Mycobacterium sp. E2327 (assembly GCF_001672675.1). Lineage (NCBI taxonomy): Bacteria > Bacillati > Actinomycetota > Actinomycetes > Mycobacteriales > Mycobacteriaceae > Mycobacterium > Mycobacterium sp. E2327. Next base: position 42,281 of record NZ_LZKE01000029.1, on the reverse strand, counting down.
CACGGTCACCCATACCGAGCCTTTTCACGTCTCCAAATCCATTGCCACGCTTGACTTTGTGTCGCACGGCCGGGCCGGCTGGCAGCCGCGGGTGAGCGCCACCGTGCACGAGGCGGCGCTGTTCGGCCGCCGTGACGTCTCCGAGGTCCCCCTCTTCGAGGAGGCCGTCGAGTACGTCGACGTGGTCCGCCGGTTATGGGACAGCTGGGAGGACGACGCCATCATCCGCGACGTGAGCACCGGGCGCTACGTCGACGTGGATAAGCTGCACTACATCGACTTCACCGGAAAGTACTTCTCGGTCAAGGGGCCCTCGATCACGCCGCGCCCACCCCAGGGCCAGCCCGTGGTGGCCGCGCTGGCGCATGTCGGCCCCGCCTACGAGTTCGCCGCCTCCGGCGCCGACGTCGTCTTCGTCACACCCACCGACGGCGCGTCGGTGCAACGCATTATCGCGGAGGTGCGCGCGGCGGGCGGCACCCACCTGAAAGTCCTTGCCGACGTGGTGGTTTCGTTCGACCGCGCGGCCGACTTCCGCTCCGACGCGCTCGTATTCACCGGGGGCGCAACGCAATTAGTTGAGCTACTGCAGGATTGGCAGCGGCTGGGCATCGACGGCGCGCGCCTGCGGCCCGCCGTCAACGCGACCGACCTGCCGGTCATCGTCGACGAGGTGGTGCCGCTGCTGCAGCGGGCCGGGCTCTTCCGCACCGGCTATCGCGAGGGTGAACCCCTGCGCGCGCGCCTCGGCCTGCCCGTGGCGCCCAATCGCTATGCGGCGGTGCACCGATGAACCCGGTGCCGCTGTCGATCCTGGACCTGGCCCCGATCAGCGCGGGCAGCGACGCCGCGACCGCCCTGCGCAACACCATCGACCTGGCCCAGCGCGCCGAGCGGTGGGGCTACCGCCGGTACTGGCTCGCCGAACACCACTTCGTCGGCGTGGCCAGCTCGGCGACGGCCGTGCTGATCGGCCAGATTGCGGCCGCCACCAACAGCATTCGGGTCGGTTCGGCCGCCATTCAGCTCGGGTACACCACTCCGGTCGCGGTGGTCGAGAGCTTCGGGATGCTCGAGGCCTTCTATCCGGGCCGCATTGACCTGGGCGTCGGACGGGGACAGCGACGCGACACCGGGTTCAAGCCGAAATCGCCGTCGGCCAAGTCCCGCCCGCCGCGGCAGTGGCACGAGGTCGACGGCGTGGTGGTCCCGCTGCCGTTCGACCTGCGCGGGCTCCTCGACAAGGAACGGGTGCAGGCGACCATGGGAATCCTGCAACAGCCCGGGGCGGTGGCGCCCGGCTTCGCCGAGCAACTCGACGACATCATCGCGATGCTCGACGGCACCTACGAGGTCGAGGGTTTCGACGTGCACGCGGTGCCGGGAGAGCGATCCGGGTTGACCCCGTGGATCTTTGGCAGTACCCGGGGTGAAAGCGCCAAGCTTGCCGGTGCGCGGGGTTTGCCGTTCGTCGCCAGCTACCACATCACCCCGGCGACGGCGCTGGAAGCGATCGAGGCCTACCGGGCCGCCTTCGTCCCGTCGGCCGCCTTCGAGCGGCCCTACGTCGTGGTGTCCGCCGACATCGTGGTGGCCGACGACACCGCCACCGCAAGGCATCTGGCGTCCAGCTACGGGCATTGGGTCTATTCCATCCGGACGGGGGTCGGCGCCGTGCCCTACCCCGATCCCGACGACTGCCCCCCGCTCGCCGAGGAGCAGCTGCCCGTGGTGAAAGATCGGCTGGAAACGCAGTTCGTCGGCGATCCGGACGAGGTCGCCGAGCGGCTGTCCGCGCTGCAACGCGTCACCGGTGCGGACGAACTCGTCGTCACCTCCGTCACCCACCGGCACTCCGACCGGTTGCGCTCGCACGAACTGATCGCCAAACGGTGGGGGATCAGCGGATGAGCATGCGGGAGGGCAAGCAGCGCAAGCCGATTCACCTGGCCGCCCACTTCCCGGGCGTCAACAACACCACGGTGTGGACCGACCCGAGTTCGGGCAGCCAAATCGAGTTCGAGTCGTTCGTGCACCTGGCCCGCACCGCCGAACGCGGGTTGTTCGACTTCTTCTTCCTCGCCGAGGGGCTGCGGCTGCGGGAGCACCGCGGCCGCATCTACGACCTGGACGTGGTGGGCCGCCCGGACACCTTCACCGTGCTGGCCGCGCTCGCCGGCGTCACCGACCGGATCGGGCTGACCGGAACCATCAACACCACCTTCAACGAACCATTCGAGGTGGCAAGGCAATTCGCGTCGCTCGACCACCTCTCCGGCGGCCGCGCCGGCTGGAACATGGTGACCTCGTCGGACGCCTTCACCGGCGCCAACTTCCGCCGCGGCGGTTTCCTGGACCACGCCGATCGGTACTCGCGGGCCGAGGAGTTCCTGGCCGTGGCCCGCCAGTTCTGGGACAGCTGGCAAGCCGACGCCGTGCTGGCCGATGTCGGGGTGGGGGCCTATGCCGATCCCGACCGGATCCGAAGCGTTGAACACCGCGGCCCCCAGTTCGACGTGCGCGGGTTCGCCACGCTGCCGGCGGGGCCGCAGGGGCATCCGATATTGCTGCAGGCCGGCGACTCGCCCGACGGCCGAGCGTTCGGCGCCCGCAACGCCGACGCCCTGTTCACGCTGCACTCGTCGCTGCAGGACGGGCAGCGCTACTACGCCGACGTGAAGGGTCGCGCCGCGTTCTACGGTCGGGATCCCAACCGGCTCAAGGTCTTTCCCGCGGCGACGTTCGTCATCGGCGACACCGATGCCGAGGCGCACGACCGGGCGCGGCACATCCGCTACCAACAGGTCAGCGGCGCGACGGCGATCGCGATGCTCGAGCAGGTGTGGGGCCGCGAGCTATCCGACCACGACCCGGACGGCCCGCTGCCCGATTTCGACCCGGTGGTCGACAGCTCCATCACGCAGGGCCGGGTGCGGCACGGCGATCCCGTCGCCGTCGCCCGCAGTTGGCGCGAACGCGCTTCAGCCGAGAACCTCTCGATCCGCGAGCTGATCATCGCGGTCACCAGCCGCCAACAGTTCGTCGGCACGCCAACGCGAATCGCCGACGAGATCGACACCTACATCCAGACCGACGCGTGCGACGGCTTCATCCTGGTGCCGCATTTGACACCGCACGGCCTGGACGAGTTCGTCGACCGGGTGGTGCCGGTGCTGCAGGAGCGCGGCGCGTTCCGCACCGAGTATTCCGGCGAGACGCTGCGGGAGCACCTGGGGCTGTAGCGCGCTACTTGTGGTAGGCGTCGTCCTGGATGACCTTCGCGCCGCGCCAGCCCCAGTAGACGCAATGGCGCTGGATCAGCCCGTCGGCAATCTCCATGACCTCGACGAAATCCATTTGCTCCCCGTCGGGCGTGTCCCGCGGGTATTCGAAGATCATCGTTCGCGCGCCGTCGGTGAGGTAGCCGCTGCGGTAGTAGGTCCGCAGCGGTGGCTTGCGGGCGGCGACCCGCTCGAGCAGCGGCCGTAACTCGCTGTGCCCGCGGACTATTCCGGTTTCGGTGCCCAAGGTCAGCGGCACCGCCGGGCTCTCCAGCACGGCGTCGGGGGCGTAGAGCGCCAGCAGAGCGTCGACGTCGTCCTCGCTGAGCGCCTTGTCCCACTCGTGGTAGATGCGTTCGGCCGCATTCTGGAAACTCTCGTTGTCTGCCATGTCCCTCGGGTACCCGATCGGCCCGCAAGTCATCGCGACTCGACCAGCGCGGCGAGCCTGGCGCCGGCAAGTTTGACGAGGCTCCCGATCGTGGCGCCCACTCCACCGATGTATGCCTTGGCCATGTCTTGCGTGGACGCGCCGGCGCCGGCCTGCAGCGAGGTCAGCCACGCGACCGCGTCATCGCGTTCGTTGTCCGCGTACACCCGCAGCGGGTTCTTTCAGCACAACGCCCGTGCTCTCCGAACCGCGTACTTGCCAAGTGCAACTGTTGCACTATGCTATAGTAATCGCGATGCGCAGGAGAGGGGTGTTCGCATGAAGGTCGCCGTCGTCGGTGCCGGCATTGCCGGCCCGACGCTCGCGTACTGGCTTTGGCGATACGGCCACGAGCCGACCGTGATTGAAAAGGCGCCGCAGTTGCGCACGGGCGGCTACGTGGTGGATTTCTGGGGTGGCGGGTATGCCGTCGCCGAACGTATGGGGCTCGCCCCCGAATTGCACGCGGCCGGATACGCGATCCAGGAGCTACGGCTGGTGGACCGCAATTCACGGAAGGTGGGGGGCTTTTCGGCGGAGTTGTTCCGGCGCAACCTCAACGGCCGCTTCGTCACCGTCCCGCGCGGTGACTTGGCGGCCATGATCCACCGCTCGATCGACCCACACGTCGAAACCCTGTTCGGTGAAAGCATTTCGGCCATCACGCAAGACGACGCCGGGGCCCGGGTCACGTTCGAGAGCGGCCAGTCACGCTTGTTCGACTTGGTCGTCGGCGCCGGCGGCATCCATTCGCCCGTGCGCGGCTTGGTGTTCGGGCCCAATTCTGAATTCGAGGCCGACCTCGGCTACCGGGTGGCCGCCTTCGAAGTCGATGGCTACCAGCCGCGTGACGAACTCGTCTACCTCGCCTACACCACACCCGGGCGGATGGTTGCAAGATTCGCGTTGCGCGGCGACAAGACGCAGTTCCTTCTCGTTTTCACCGCCGACCAGATGAGCGGCCCCGAGCCACAGAACTCGTCGGACGTCAAGAAGACCCTGCGTCAAGTCTTCGGCGACGCCGGGTGGGAATGCCCTCGGATCCTCGGCGAACTCGACGGCGCCCACGAGGTGTACTTCGACCGCGTGAGCCAGATCGTCATGGACCACTGGTCGCAGGGGCGGGTGGGGCTCATCGGCGACGCCGCGGCCGCCGTGTCGCTGTTGGCGGGCGAGGGAACCGGCCTGGCCATGGTGCAGGCCTACGTGCTGGCCGGCGAACTCGGCCGCGACGGTGGCGATCACCGCGAGGCGTTTCTCCGCTATGAACGCCGGCTGCGTCCCATCGTCGAGGCCAGGCAGCGGTCGGCGCGCGCGTTCGCCTCGATGTTCGCGCCGAAGACGTCGCTCGGGTTGTGGACTCGAAATCAGGCATCCAAATTGCTGGACGTCCCGTGGGTGGCCGAGCGGCTCATCGGCCGCGAATTCCGGGACGATATCGCCTTGCCCGAGTACGTCGCCGCGCGCTAGCAAGTGGGTTCTGCGTCATTGCGCCCGCGTCAGCGCCGCTTCCGTCGCCTCGCGGATGGGGCCGCGCCACACGTCGCCGTGACCGGGCAGCAGCGCCTCGGTGTTCAACAGGGCCAGCGCATTCAGACTGCGCAGGCAGTTCGCCTGGCTGTGGCTGAACACGGCCGGCAGCAGCTGCGGGCCGCGGTGCCGCAGCAGCGGGTGGCCGGTGATCAGCGCGTCGCCGCTGGCCAGCACGCCGTCGACGACATACGAGCAGTGCCCGCTGGTGTGCCCCGGCGTGGCGACGGCCATCGGGTGCCCCGGCAGTGTGGCGGCCACCTCCGCGGTCAGCGGCTGCGTCGAGGGGATGCCGTCGCGGATGAGCCCACCGCTGCGCACCACGTGTAGACCCCACACCGCCCAGCGCGGCCGCCAAATGCGCAGCGCCACATCGAAAACCGAGACCTGTTCCAAGTACTCCCGCTTGGCGTGACCCACCTCGTCGGCGTGGCAGTACACCGGGGTGCCGTGCTCGGCGGCGAACCGGATCGCCGACCCCAGGTGGTCGATGTGCGCGTGCGTCAGCAGGATTGCGCGCACGTCTTCCGGGCCGTAGCCCAGCTGGCGCAGAGACGCCAGCACGGCCTCGCGGTCCCCGGGGTAACCGGCGTCGATCAACATCACGCCCGTCCCGGCGACCACCAGCGTCCAGTTAACCGCCGGGCCCTGGGCGAGGTACACCGTGTCGGTGACTTGGACAAGGGTCGGCGCCTTGGACTGGTCGGCCATGCAGGCGAGTCTAGGAGTAGAAATAACCCGTGGCTGAACTCAAACTTGGATACAAGGCGTCCGCCGAACAATTCGCACCGCGTGAGCTCGTCGAACTCGCTGTCGCCGCCGAAGGTCACGGCATGGACAGCGCAACCGTCAGTGACCACTTCCAGCCGTGGCGGCACGAGGGCGGGCACGCCCCGTTCTCGCTGGCCTGGATGACCGCCGTCGGCGAACGCACCAAGCGGATCGTCCTGGGCACCTCGGTGCTCACCCCGACGTTCCGGTACAACCCCGCCGTCATCGCGCAGGCCTTCGCCACCATGGCCTGCCTGTACCCCAACCGCGTCTTCCTGGGGGTCGGCACCGGCGAGGCGCTGAACGAGATCGCCACCGGATACGAGGGCGACTGGCCGGAGTTCAAGGAGCGCTTCGCCCGGCTGCGCGAGTCGGTGCGGTTGATGCGGGAGCTGTGGCGCGGCGACCGCGTCGACTTCGACGGCGAGTACTACCGGCTGAAGGGCGCCTCGATCTACGACGTGCCCGAGGGCGGCGTCCCGATCTACGTCGCCGCCGGCGGCCCCGCGGTGGCCAAGTACGCGGGACGGGCCGGCGACGGCTTCATCTGCACCTCCGGCAAGGGCGAGGAGCTGTACAAGGACAAGCTGATCCCGGCCGTCAAGGAGGGCGCCGCGGCCGCGGACCGCAACGTCGACGACATCGACAAGATGATCGAGATCAAGATCTCCTACGACCCGGACCCCGACCTGGCGCTGGAGAACACCCGGTTCTGGGCGCCGCTGTCGCTGACGGCCGAGCAGAAGCACAGCATCGACGACCCGATCGAGATGGAGAAGGCCGCCGACGCGCTGCCGATCGAGCAGGTTGCCAAGCGCTGGATCGTGGCGTCGGACCCCGACGAGGCGGTCGAAAAGGTCGGGCAATACGTGACGTGGGGCCTCAACCATCTGGTGTTCCACGCGCCGGGCCACGACCAGCGCCGGTTCCTGGACCTCTTCGAAAAGGACCTGGCCCCCAGGCTGCGCCGACTTGGCTGAAACCGGGCCTTCTTCGAAGGCCATCTACATCGCCGCGCCCGAGCCGGAAACCGGCAAGTCGACGATCGCGCTGGGGCTGCTGCACCGGCTGACGGCGACCGTCGCCAGGGTCGGCGTGTTCCGCCCCATCACCCGCCTCGGCGAGGACCGCGACTACATCCTCGAGCTGCTGCTCGAGCACACCACCGCCGGCCTGTCCTACGAGCAGTGCGTCGGCGTGACCTACCAGCAGCTGCACGCCGACAGCGACGCCGCGATCGCCGGCATCGTTGACTCCTATCACGCGATGGCCCAGTCCTGCGATGTGGTGGTGATCGTCGGGAGCGACTACACCGACGTGACGCGGCCCGCCGAGCTCTCCGTCAACGCGCGCATCGCGGCCAACCTCGGCGCGCCGGTGCTGCTGGCGGTCAGCGGCAAGGGCCGGACCCCGACGGAGATCGCCGGCGTCGTCGAGGTTTGCCTCGCCGAGCTCGCCGCCCAGCACGCCCACACCGCGGCCGTGGTGGCCAACCGGTGCGATCCGGCGGACCTGGCGGAGGTAGCGGAAGCGTTGTGCGCGTTCACCCAGCGCAGCTACGTGCTGCCCGAGGCGCCGCTGCTGTGCGCGCCGACGGTGGCCGAGCTGGAGCGGGCGGTCGGCGGGACGCCGGTCAGTGGCGAGGCGTCGCTGCGCGAGCGCGAGGTCACCGACGTGCTGGTCGCCGGGATGACCGCCGATCACGTGCTGGAAAGGCTGCGCGACGGCATGGCGGTGATCACCCCGGGCGACCGCTCCGACGTGGTGCTCGCCGTGGCCAGTGCCCATGCGGCGGAAGGGTTTCCGTCGCTGTCGTGCCTGGTGCTCAACGGCGGGTTCGAGCTGCACCCGTCCATCGCGGCGCTGGTCTCCGGCCTGCGGCTGCGGCTGCCGATCATCGCGACCGCCCTAGGGACCTATGACACGGCCAGCGCGGCCGCCTCGGCCCGTGGCCGGGTCACCGCGATGTCGCAGCGCAAGATCGACACCGCGCTCGAGCTGATGGACCGCCACGTCGACATCGCGGATCTGCTTACCCAGCTGACGATTTCGGTGCCGACCGTGATTACCCCGCAGATGTTCACCTACCAATTGCGGCTGCGGGCCCGGGCGGACCGCAGGCACATCGTGCTGCCCGAGGGCGACGACGACCGCATCCTTCGCTCCGCCGGCCGCCTGCTGCAGCGCGGCGTCGCCGACCTGACCATCCTGGGCGACGAGGCCCAAATCCGGCTGCGCTCGGCCGAACTCGGGGTGAACCTCGACGGCGCGCAGGTGATCGACCCGCTGGCGAGCGAGCTGCTTGGTCAGTTCGCCGACCAGTACGCGGAGCTGCGCAAGGCGAAGGGCATCACCGCCGAGCACGCCCGCGAGATCATGCGTGACGCCACGTATTTCGGCACCATGCTGGTGCATAACGGCGCCGTCGACGGCATGGTGTCGGGCGCCGCCCACACCACCGCGCACACCGTCCGGCCGGCGTTCGAGATCATCAAGACCGTTCCGGACGTCTCCACCGTGTCCAGCGTCTTCTTCATGTGCCTGCCGGACCGGGTGCTGGTGTACGGCGACTGCGCGATCATTCCGAACCCGACCTCCGAGCAGCTCGCCGACATCGCGATCAGCTCCGCCCGCACGGCCGCTCAGTTCGGAATCGAGCCGAGGGTGGCCATGCTGTCGTACTCGACCGGTGACTCCGGCGCCGGCGCGGATGTCGATAAGGTCAGGGCGGCAACGGATTTGGTGCGCCAGCGGGATCCGAAGCTGCTGGTCGAGGGGCCCATCCAGTACGACGCCGCGATCGAGCCGTCGGTCGCAGCTACCAAGCTGCGGGATTCGCCGGTGGCGGGGCACGCCACGGTGCTGATCTTTCCGGACCTCAACACCGGCAACAACACCTACAAGGCGGTGCAGCGCAGCGCCGGGGCCATCGCGATCGGTCCGGTGCTGCAGGGGCTGCGCAAGCCCGTCAACGACCTGTCCCGCGGCGCGCTGGTCGAAGACATCGTGAACACCGTGGCGATCACCGCGATCCAGGCGCAGGCCGTCCATGGCTGACACGGGCCGCCTCGTGCTGGTGATCAACTCCGGCTCGTCGTCCCTGAAATACCAACTGGTGGAGCCGGATTCGGGCGCGGCGCGGGCGTCGGGCCACATCGAGCGGATCGGCGAGGACGGCTCCGGGGTTCCCGACCACGAGGCCGCGTTGCAGCGCGCCTTCGCCACCCTTTCCGGGGACGGCATCGACCTGCGGACCTGCGGGCTGCTGGCGGTCGGGCACCGGGTGGTGCACGGTGGCAACGAGTTCTACCGGCCGACGCTGATGGACGACGCGCGGATCGCCGCGCTGGGCAAGCTGTCCGAACTGGCCCCGCTGCACAATCCGCCGGCGCTCAAGGGAATCGAGGTGGCGCGCAAGCTGCTGCCGGACTTTCCCCACGTGGCGGTGTTCGACACGGCGTTCTTCCACGACATGCCGCCGGCCGCGGCGACCTACGCCATCGACCGCGAGGTGGCCGAGCGGTGGCAGATCCGCCGCTACGGGTTTCACGGCACGTCGCACCGCTACGTCAGCGAACAGGCCGCCGCCTTCCTGGACCGGCCGCTCGGCGGCCTGAAACAGATTGTGCTGCACCTGGGTAACGGTTCCTCGGCGTCGGCCATCGCCGGCACCCGCCCGATCGACACCTCGATGGGCCTGACCCCGCTGGAGGGCCTGGTGATGGGCACCCGCAGCGGCGACATCGACCCCAGCATCGTCAGCTACCTGTGGCACCGGGCCCAGATGGGCGTCGACGACGTCGAGGCGATGCTCAACGAGCGGTCCGGGGTTCTCGGGTTGGCCGGCGAACGGGACTTCCGGCGGCTGCGGTCCATGATCGAATCCGGCGACGGCGCGGCGCAATTGGCCTACAGCGTGTTCATTCACCGGTTGCGCAAGTACATCGGCGCCTACCTGGCGGTGCTGGGGCACACCGACGTCATCAGCTTTACCGCCGGGATCGGCGAGAACGACCCGGCGGTGCGTCGGGACGCGGTGGCGGGCCTGGAGGAGCTGGGCGTCGTGCTGGACGAGCGCCGCAACCTCAGCGGGGGCCGGGGCGCGCGGCAAATCTCGGCGGAATCGTCGCCGATCGCCGTGCTGGTGATACCGACCAACGAAGAACTGGCCATCGCCCGCGACTGCGTGCGCGCGCTAAGCGGTTAGGAACCCCAGGCTCTTTCGTCCGGCCCCGACCGCGGGTGTGGGATCGGTCCCGACGGTTCGGTCCAGCAGTTCGTGGTAGACGTCGCGAAAGTCCGTGGTGTACTTCAGGTCCCCGCTGTCGAGGTCGGTGAGGCTGGGTTCCTCGCCGTAGAACCCGCCTTTAACGGGTCCGCCGCGCGCCCCCGCGACGAAGACCGGGCCGGCGGTGCCGTGGTCGGTGCCCTGCGAGGCGTTGGCGTGGACGCGGCGCCCGAACTCCGAGTACGCCATCACGACCACGTTCGGATCGCCCACCTGCTGCAGGAAGGGCGCGACCGCCTCGTCGAAGGTTTGCAAGAGGCGCTGCTGGGTTCCGCGTTCGTCGGCGTGGGTGTCGAAGCCGCCCAGTTGCACCGTGTACACCCGCGTCGGGACGCGGGCCTTCACCGCGCCTGCCACCACATCCAGCTGCGCGGCGAGCGAATTGCGGCCCTTGGCAGCGGGTTTGACCGATTCGAAGGCGCCGTTGGCGGTCCGCGCGGCGCGGTACGCCTTGCGCACGGCGGCCATCGCCGGGGTGTCGTCGGGGTCGTCGGCGCCCAGCGCGGCCATGATGCCGTCGAATTGCTGGGCCTTGCCGGCCGCCCCGCCCGGCGAAAGCGCTGCCGCCGTGCATTTTTCGCCGACGGCCAGCGGCGGTAGAACGGGACCGACGTTGACCGCGCGTAGCGGGTCGTCGCCGGTGGCGTCGAGCCAGCGGCCGATCCAGCCGGTCGAGACCGGTTCGGTTGGCGACGCCGTCTGCCAGATGTCCATGGAGCGGAAGTGGCTGTGGTCGGGCTTGGGGTAGCCGACGCCGCGCACGATGGCGAGCCGGCGCTGGCCCCACAGTTGGGCCAACCCCTTCATCGCCGGGTTGAGCCCGAGCCGCTCGTCGAGGTGGATCACGTCGCCCGGCGCGTAGGCGAGCTCCGGGCGCGCGTCGTGATATGCGTTGTCGCCGTACGGGATCAGCGTGTTGATGCCGTCGTTGCCGCCGTACAGCGTGACGAGCACCAGCACGCCGGCGCCCTCGGGCAGCGGCCGGTCGCGTGCCGCCCGCATCAGGTCGGGCCATTCGACGGCCACCGCCGTCGAGAGCAGGCCGGCCGCGCCGACGCCCGCGCTGGCGATCAGGAATTTGCGGCGATTGATCTCGGGCATGGTCGGTCTCACTCAGGACGTCAGGTACTCGGGAGTGTTGACCGCGGCGGCGACCAACTGCGGCGGCGTGCGCACCAGCGGCGCCAGCGCATCGGCGGTCCGGTCCGACCAGTCGCCGACGCCGATCAGGTAACCGACCGCCTCGATGCGGTCGCGCGGGGCGGCGTCTTCGACGGTCGAGAGGTCGCCCGCGTGCGCCAGCTGCGTCGCGGCGCGCAGGCGGGCCCCGGCGCTGGCGGTGGACAGCCACACCTGCCCGCGGGGCCAGCCGCCGACGCTCGGCGGGTAGAACGGGCGCTGCCCCAGCGCTCGCAGGGTGGCGTCGGCGAGCTTGCGCTGCGCGGGGTTGTCGAGGGGCACGCGCAGTGTCCGCAGCACGCCGACGAGCCATTCGACCGGGGTGTTGACTCGCATGGACCGCGCGCCGGTGAACTCGCCGTCGGTGAGGATCGCCCGAGTCAGCGCCCGCAGGTCGCGCCCCGGGCCGTACGCGGCGAGGAGGCGGTCGAGCGCCTGCGGCGACGGCGGGTCGTCGGAGGCCAGCTGCTGCCACAGGCGCCCCGCGACGTATTCGGCCGATTTGGGCTGGGCCAGCACCGCGTCGCAGAACGCCGGGGCGTCGAAGTCGCGGGTGGACCCGAACAGCGTCTTGGCCGTCGGGTCATGGCGTTTGGGCAACACCGCGGTTTGGCCGTCGGCGCCGATCACCCATCCGGTCAGCGCCCGCGCGCCGGCCCGCACGTCGTCCTCGGTGTAGCCGTTGCCATGGCCCAGCGCGAACAGCTCCATGAACTCGCGGGCCAGGTTCTCGTTGGGGGCCTTGGCCGTGTTGGTCTGCCCGTCGAGCCAGCGCAGCATCGCGGCGTCGGTCAGCATCGCGTAGGCCAGTTTGCGGAAATCGCCGAGCGCCCCGGCGCGCAGCTTCTGGTTTTGCGCGGCCAGGTACGCGGCCACCCGGACCTTCTGCGCGGAAGTGGCGAAGTGGTTGTGCCACAACAGGGTTAGCTTTTCGTGTACCGGCTGTCCGACGGCGACCATGCGGCTCAGCCACCAGTCCGACAACACGCGCTGCTGCTCGGACAGCGCGGCGTTGTATTGCTTGCGGGCCGCCTGCGGCGCGCCCTTGCCGGGCGCGCGCGGCGCCTCCAGGCTGGGCATCGGGGTGGCCACGGCGCCGGGGTCGGCGTTGGGGTCGGTGGCCAGGATGGCGTCGACGTATTCCGGCCAGTCGCGGGTGGCCACCGCGTCGACCTCGGGCCCGGCCACCCCGAACCCGGCCCGACGCAGCGCGCGGGCCGTGGTGATCCACCGCGTGGACTGCCCCGGCATGTCCATAACTGTGCGATACGAACCTATGTCTGCGCTGTGTGTGTGCCTGTGGCCTTGCTTGTGAGCTGGCGGCGGGATTCGGTCGACTTTCCCGCCGTGTACGCACACGAAAAGCCGACCATTCACACGCAGTCAACCTGTGGATAGATGAATTCGCGGATTGGGGTCGGCGTGCGACCGTTCCGACATGGAACTGGGAAAACCGTTCATCGGCAGCGAGGCATTGGCTTGCGGGGCGTTGAACCGGCATCAACTGCGCACGCGTTATAGCGCGGTCTTTCCGAACGTCTACCTACACAACGGCACCGAGCCGTCCCTTGAGCAGCGGATCGCCGCGGCCTGGCTGTGGTCGCGACGCAAGGCGACGATCGTGGGCGCGGCCGCCGCGGCGCTGCACGGATCCAAGTGGATTCCCGACAATGTTCCGATCGAGCTCAATCACGCCAACACCCGTCCGCCCCTCGGCGTGCTGACCCGGCGCGATGCGCTGCTCGAGGGCGAGACACAGGTGATGGATGGGCGAACTGTTACCACGCCCGAGCGGACGGCCTTTGACGTCGGCCGGCGCGGCGCCATCCGCTCGGCGGTCGTCCGGCTCGACGCGCTCGCGCGCGCAACGGGTTTCAAGACCGAGGACGTGCTGCGCATCGTGAAGTGCCATCCCCACGCGCCCGGGTTGCGGCGATTGGAGGCCGCGCTGGAGATGGTCGACCCGGGGTCACAGTCGCCGCGCGAAAGCTACCTGCGGCTGTTGCTCATCGATGCCGGGTTGCCACGGCCTCAGACCCAGATACCGGTGCTCGGCGTGGACGGCCTGCCAGTCGCCCACATCGATGTGGGTTGGCACGAGTACATGGTCGGCGTCGAATATGACGGTGATCAACACCAGACCGATCGTCGCCGATACGTCTACGACATTCAGCGCTTGGAGACGCTCGAGCGAATGGGCTGGATCATCGTCCGGGTCGTCGCCGAGGACCACCGCGCAAACATTGTGCGCCGGGTACGCGCAGCGATGATCGAACGCGGGTGGGCTGCATGCTGACGCGTTGAGTGTGAGCTCTAGGTTTTGAGTGTGAGCCAGCGGCGGGATCCGGGCGATTCTGCCGCCCACGATTCACACGGAAAGCCCACGATTCACACTCGAACTCATTGGCGAATCGAGTGTGAACGCAAGGCTTTTCGGTGTGAGCCCATGGCGAAGTTCGTCGGCGTGTCGCCGCCCACGATTCACACGCGAACCCAGCGCAAAAAACTAGAACGTGCTCGTGGGACGCACCTTGTTCGCCATGTCCACCAGCGTGTAGCGGTGCCGCTGCGTGGGCGCGACGCGGGCCAGGCTGCGCAGCGACGCCTCGACGCCCAGTCGCAGGCCGTGCTCGGTGAACGGGAAGCCGAGGATGTGATTGGTGCTGGCCTCGTTGTCCTGCAGCCAGTCCATCGCGCCGCCCAGCACCAGGGCGCGGATCTGCAGCACCCGCGGCTCGGTGGGCGGCAGCGCCTCGACGCGGCGGGCCGCGTCGCGGATCTGCGCCTCGGTGATCTCGCTGGCGGAGCGGCCCGACATCAGCGTCACCGCGCTGGTCAGCCGCGCGGTCGTGAAATGCCTTGAGGTGGGGGGAACCTCGTCCAGCGTGTTGACCGCCTCCTCGCGATTGCCCTCGGCCGAAAGGGCTCTGGCCAGACCGAAGGCGGCGGAGATCACGCCGTCGTTGGTCTTCCACACCGTCTCGTAGAACTTGTGCTCGTCGGGGTTACCGGCCAGCTCGGCGGTGGCGGCCAGCGCCAGCTTGGGCGCCAGCTCGCCGGGGAAGGTGTCCAGCACCTCGGTGAAATGCTTTGTGGCCGACTCGTAGTCGCCGGTCAGCAGCTCGGAGACGGCCCGATACCACACCAGCCGCCACCGCCAGCCGACGCGCTCGGCCAGGTCGTCGAGCTTGCGGGTGGCCTTGGCCACGTCGCCCAGGTCCAGCAGCGCGCGGACCTCCATCAGCGGCAGCTCGATCGACTCGGCCACCTCGATGCCGTCGGCGTCCAGCGAACCGTGCCGCGCCGCGCGCAGCGAGTCCAACGTCTGCACCGGCTGGGAGAGCACCGTCGCCTGCAGCACCGGGGCGGCGACGTCGGTCGGATCGACCAGCGGCACCGGCAGCGCGGTCACGATTTCCCGCGCCGTCAGCTTCTCCGAATGGACCTGGCCGTCCAGGTACACGTCGGTGTGCGCGACCAGCAGGTCGACCCCGAACGTCGACCGGCTGGGGGAGAAGATCGTCGACAGGCCGGGCCGCGGGATCCGGGTGTCCTGGGCGACCACCTCCCGCAGCACGCCCATCAACTGCGCCGACATCTCCTCGGCGGTGGAAAACCGGCGCCGCGGGTCGGGGTCGGTGGCGCGGCGCAGCAGCCGGCCGTACGAGTCGTAGGTCTTCAGCACGGGATCGTCGTCCGGCAGGCCGTCCACGTAGCGGCCGTTGCGGGTGCGCAGGTTCAGCGTCAGCGCCGCCAGCGTCCGCCCCACCGTGTAGATGTCGGTGGCCACCGTCGGGCCCGTCCGCACGATCTCCGGCGCCTGGAAACCCGGTGTGCCGTAAAGATATCCGAACGAATTGATCCGCGACACCGCGCCCAGGTCGATCAGCTTGAGCTGCTCCTCGGTGAGCATGATGTTCTCCGGCTTCAGGTCGTTGTAGACCAGGCCGATGGAATGCAGGTAGCTCAGCGCGGGCATGATCTCGAGCAGGTAGGCGATGGCCTCGGAGACGGGCAGCTTCTCGGACTTCCCGTCCTTGAGGTTGCGCCGCAGCGACTGCCCGCCGATGTACTCCATGACGATGTAGCCGACCGGCTCCCCGTGCCGGTCGGTGTGCTCGACGAAGTTGAAGATCTGCACGATCTGCGGGTGCACCACCTCGGCCAGGAACTGGCGCTCGGCCATCGCGATCGCCTGCGCCTCGGCGTCCCCGGAATGCACCAGGCCCTTGAGCACCACCGGGCGGTCGTTGACGTTGTGGTCGACCGCCAGGTAGACCCAGCCCAGCCCGCCGTGCGCGATGCAGCCCTTCACCTCGTACTGGCCCGCGACGATGTCGCCCGGATTCAGCTGCGGCAGAAACGAATACGGGCTCCCACAGGCGGGACACCAGCCCTCCGACGCGCCCTTGCCCTCGGAGCCCGACCGGCCGACCGGCTTTCCGCAGTTCCAGCAGAAGCGCTTGGACTCCGGCACCACCGGATTGGTCATCAGCGCCTCGAGCGGATCGATGTCGCGCACGCGCGGGATCTCGACCAGCCCACCGCCGAGCTGGCGGGTCGGCGGCAGCACCCGGGTGGCCACCGTCATCCGCTCCGGCGCCTCGATGTCTATGCCCGGGATGAGGAAATCGTCATCGTCATCGTCGTCGAAGTCGGGGCGGAACAACGCCTGGGTGGCCTGCGGCCGCGACTCCGCTGCCGCACCGGTCTGCACGTCGGGCGCCTGGGTGCCGACGTCCTCGGAATCCATCGGCTCGGCCATCAGTCCAGATACCTCGGCGTGGGCGGGGCGGGTGCCGGGCCCAGAACCGTCAACCACTTGCGGTACAACGTGTTCCACGTCCCGTCACGGCGGATGCGCTCCAGCGTGCCATTGACGAACCGGACCAGCCCGGGATTGTTCAGGTTGACGCCGATGCCGTACGGCTGGGTGGCCATGTTCGGCCCGACGATGTGCAGGTACGGGTCCTCCTCCACCAGCCCGGCCAGGATCGAGTCGTCGGTGCTGACCGCGTCGATCTCGCGCTGCTGCATGGCCACCAGGCAGTCGGCCCAGTTCACCACCGACACGATGACCGGCGCCGGGTCGATCTGCTGGATCCGGTGCAGCGACGTGGTCCCCCGGGCCACGCAGACCCGCTTGCCGGACAGGTCGGCCGCCCGGACGATCGGCGAGTCGCGGGGGGCCAGGATGCGCTGGTTGGCGTCCAGATAGACGGTCGAGAAGTTCACCAGCTTGCGCCGCTCGCAGGTGATGGTCATGGTCTTGACGACGACGTCGACCTCGTTGCGCTGCAGCGCGGTGACGCGCTCCTCCGACGACAGGATGCGGTACTCGACGTGCGAGGGGGCGCCGAAGATGTCGCGCGCGATCTCGCCGGCGATGTCGACGTCGAAGCCGGTGATGTCGCCGGTGATCGGGTCGCGGAAGCTGAACAGGTTGCTGCCGATGTCGAGCCCGACGATCAGCCTGCCGCGGGCCCGGATGTCGGCGACGGCGGCGTCGGCCTCGGCCTTGTTGGGGAAGGGGCGCAGGCTCGCGGTCAGGTCGCAGCCCTGACTCGGGTCGTCCGGCGGCAGCGGCGGCTCCGGGGGCAGCTGCTGCATGCCCACCGGCGTGGGCGGCGGCAGCGTCGGCACGGTGGCCACGGTCAGCGTCTCGGTGTGGCCGCAGCCCGCGAGCAGGCCGACCGCGGCGAGCGCCCCCAGCCAGCGCCTGATCACCGGTACTCCCTGAGCCGCGGCCACAGGCCCAGCGCGACGGCGATGGCCGCGCCGAGGGACAGCACCACGCCGCCGACCTGGGCGCCGGACAACCCGCTGCGCGCGCTGAGCACGTCGTTGCGCAGGTGGGTGCGGCTCTGGTCCATCGCCTTGCCGAGCTCGTCCTCGAGCTTGTCGAACGCCGGGGTGGAGTCGTCCTCACCGCTGCCGAGCGCGACCTGGGTGGCGGCGCGGTAGTTGCCCACCGAGATGTAGGAGTTGATCCGGTCGTTGGCCTGGCGCCAGCGCAGCAGGAGCTGATCCGCACCCTGCAGGTCCGGCTTGTCGACGGCGTCGCTGCGCGACATGTACTGGTCGAGCTGGGAGTGCATGGAGTCGATGCGCTGGTAGAACGACTGCTTGCGCATCTCCTCGTCACCGCGGCGGATCAGCGAGAGCGTCTCGTCGGCCCGCGCCTGCTGGGCGGTGATGGCGACGTTGGTGACGGTCCGCAGCGACTCTGCGGCGGTGTCCTTGGCGCTGCGACTCGCGGTCGTCGAAATGGTCAGCGCGGTTCCGACCCATACCACCATGACGAGGATACCGAGGGCGCCGACGACCAGCCCCGGGTTGATTCGGCGCCGGGTGCGGCGGGCGAGCCAGCGATGCGAGAACGCGCCGAAGACCACCGTGCTGGCGACGACGAGGATCACCGGGGCGGGGAAGTGGGTGGACGCGGTGGTTTCGCTGTCCACCCGATCGGAGGTCGCCTGGTACAGCTGCGCCGCGTCGGGCAGGATCTGCGACTGCATCAGCCCGGAGGCCTCCGACAGGTACGACGACCCGACGGGATTGCCTTCCCGGTTGTTGGTCCGCGCGATCTCGATCAGCCCGGTGTAGACGGCCAACTCGGCGTTGAGCCGACCCAATAACTGCACCAGTGGCTCGTCGGTCAGCCCGCTCGACGCCCTCGTCACGGCCACCGCGGCGTCGGTGATGGCCTGCTCGTAGCGCTGCCGGACCGGGCGCGGCTCGGCCTGCGCGATGAACGCGGTGGCCGCCGCGGCGTCGGCCACCGACAGCGTGGTGTAGAGCCGTCCAGCGGCGAACGACAGCGGCTCGGTGTGGTTGAGCACCGTGGACAGCACCTGCTGCCGGTGGTTGATGGTCGTCGAGGTGGCGAACGCGCTGGAGACGCCGAGGGCCGCCAGCACGATCCCGATGGTCAGGATGCGGCCCGGCGTCGTGGAGATGAACCACCAGCGCGGGTGTGCCGGTTCGGCCGGGGACCGCGACCCCTTCGGTTCGGTCGACGGGTGCGCCAGCTCAACCGTCACGTCTACTCAGCCCTCATAACTTTCGGCCTACGAACCTGGATAAGCGAATTCTAAGAGAATGTTCGTGCGGATGGGGGGAGGCGAGTCAATTGACCGGCGGGGTCGCCTGCATATCCTGATCTCGTGCAGGGCGACGGCGACGGATGGGTGGTATCCGACAGCGGCGCCCACTACTGGGGCCGCTACGGCGCGGCCGGCTTGCTGTTGCGCGCGCCGCGGCCCGACGGAACGCCCGCGGTCCTGCTGCAGCATCGGGCGGTGTGGAGTCACCAGGGCGGGACGTGGGGCCTGCCGGGCGGCGCGCGGGACAGCCACGAGACGCCGGAGCAAACCGCCGTCCGCGAGGCGCACGAGGAGGCCGGCCTGCGGGCCGAGCGGCTCGCCGTGCGCGCCGCGGTCGTCACCGCCGAGGTGACCGGGCTCGGCGGCACCAGCTGGACCTACACCACCGTCGTCGCCGACGCGGCCGAGTTGCTGGACACCGTGCCCAACCGGGAAAGCGCCGAGATGCGCTGGGTCGCCGAGAGCGAGGTGGCCGACCTGCCGCTGCATCCCGGCTTCGCGGCCAGCTGGCAGCGGCTGCGCACCTCGCCCGCGCTGTTGCCGCTGGACCACGGCGACGAACGGCGCCAGCACCTGCCGCGAACACTCGAGGTCGAGGCCGGGGTCTTCGTGTGGTGCATGCCGGGTGACGCCGACGAGGAGCCGTCGCAGCTGAGTCGCCGGATCAGCTCGCTGCTGCAAGCGCCGACCTGAGCGCCGCGGCCGCGGCCCGCGGATCCTCGGCCGCGGTGATCGCCCGCACCACCACGATCCGGCGGGCGCCGGCTTCGAGCACCTCGGGCAGCCGCCGGCCGTCGATGCCGCCGATCGCGAACCACGGCTTGTCCCCGCCCAACTGGGCGGCCTCACGCACCAGGCCCAGCCCCGGCGCGGCGCGACCGGGCTTGGTCGGGGTGGGCCAGCACGGCCCGACGCAGAAGTAGTCGGCCGCGCCGGCGGCGGCGGTCATCTGGCAAGTGTCGTGACTGGACAGGCCGATCACCACCTCCGGCCCGACGATGTCGCGGGCCACGGCCGGCGGCAGGTCCCCCTGGCCCAGGTGCAGGACGTCGGCGCCGGCCGCGCGGGCGATGTCTGCGCGGTCGTTGACCGCGAACAGGGCGCCGTGCCGGCGGGCCGCATCCGCCAGGATCTCGAGCGCGGCCAGCTCGGCGCGGGCCTCGAGCGGACCGAACCGCTGCTCACCCGCCGACCCCTTGTCGCGCAGCTGGACGATGTCGACCCCGCCGGCCAGCGCGGCGTCGACGAACTCGGCCAGGTCGCCGCGCTCGCGGCGCGCGTCGGTACACAGATACAGCCTGGCCGCCGCGAGGCGGGGGGACGGTTGGTGCACACCGCGACGCTAGCGCGCTAGCGTGGAACCCGAAGAGCACGGGAGTCCTAGCGACCGGGGACTGAGAGTGGGCGCGCACGCCCTTACCGTCACACCTGATCCGGGTCATGCCGGCGAAGGGAGCAAAGGATGCAAGACTCACTGGCCGTCATCGGCGGCGGTGTCATCGGGCTGTCGGTGGCGCGCCGCGCGGCGCGGGCCGGATGGTCGGTCGTCGTGCACCACACCGGTGAACCGGGTGCGTCGTGGGTGGCGGGCGGGATGCTCGCCCCGCACAGCGAGGGTTGGCCCGGCGAAGAGCGGTTGCTGCGGCTGGGCCTGGAGTCGCTGCGGCTGTGGCGCGAGGGCGGCTTCACCGACGGCTGGCCGCCGGGGGTGATCACCGCCCGCGAGTCGCTGGTGGTGGCCGTCGACCGCGCCGACGTCGCGGACCTGCGCACCGTCGCCGACTGGCTGTCCGAGCAGGGCCATCCGGTGGTGTGGGAGCCGGCCGCCCGCGAGGTGGAACCGCTGCTGGCGCAAGGCATCCGGCACGGTTTCCGCGCGCCCACCGAGCTGGCGGTGGACAACCGCGCCGTGCTCGACGCGCTGGGCCGGGACTGCGAGAGCCTCGGGGTTCGGTGGGCCGGCCCGGTGAGCGACCTCACGCGGGTCAAGGCGGACGCGGTGGTGATCGCCAACGGCATCGACGCGCCCGCGCTGTGGCCGGGCCTGCCGGTGCGGCCGGTGAAGGGCGAGGTGCTGCGCCTGCGCTGGCGCAAGGGCTGTATGCCGTTGCTGCAGCGGGTGATTCGCGCCCGCGTGCACGGGCGTCAGGTGTACCTGGTGCCGCGCGGAGACGGGGTGGTCGTCGGCGCCACCCAATACGAGCACGGCCGCGACACGGCCCCGGTGGTGTCGGGCGTGCGGGACCTGCTCGACGACGCCTGCGCGGTGCTGCCGGCGCTCGGCGAGTACGAGCTGGCCGAGTGCGCGGCCGGGCTGCGCCCGATGACGCCCGATAACCTGCCCCTGGTGCAGCGCGTCGACGAGCGAACCCTGGTCGCGGCGGGCCACGGCCGGTCCGGGTTCCTGCTGGCGCCGTGGACCGCCGAACAGGTTGTCGCCGAGCTGGTTCCGGTCGGGGCGCGGTCATGATCGTCACGGTCAACGAGAAAACGGTCGAGGTCGACGAGCAGACCACCGTCGCCGCGCTGCTGGAGTCGCTGGGGTTCCCCGGCCGCGGCATCGCGGTGGCGATGGACGACGCCGTACTCCCGCGATCCGACTGGACGGCAAGGCTTTTTGATGGTGCCCGACTCGAGGTGGTGACGGCGGTGCAAGGTGGCTAGAGCCGAATTGTCCCCTTCCTCCTCGGGCCATTCTGGCCCGCATCGTCAGGGCACGGAAGCGAAACTGACGATCGCGGATCGCAGCTTCGCCTCGCGGCTCATCATGGGCACCGGGGGAGCGACGAACCTGGCGGTGCTCGAAGAGGCGCTGATCGCGTCGAGCACCGAGCTGACCACCGTGGCGATCCGCCGCGTCGACGCCGAGGGCGGGACCGGGCTGCTGGACCTGCTCAACCGGCTGGGCATCACGCCGCTTCCCAACACGGCGGGCTGCCGCGGCGCCGCCGAGGCGGTGCTCACCGCGCAGCTGGCCCGCGAGGCGCTGGACACCAACTGGGTCAAGCTCGAGGTGATCGCCGACGAACGCACGCTGCTGCCGGACGCGGTCGAATTGGTCCGCGCGGCAGAGCAATTGGTGGACGACGGGTTCGTCGTGCTGCCGTACACCAACGATGACCCGGCGCTCGCCCGCCGGCTCGAAGACGCCGGTTGCGCGGCGGTGATGCCGCTCGGCGCCCCCATCGGCACCGGACTTGGCATCACGAACCCGCACAACATCGAGATGATCGTCGCGCGGGCCGGCGTCCCGGTGGTGCTCGACGCCGGCATCGGCACCGCGAGCGACGCCGCGCTGGCGATGGAATTGGGTTGCGATGCGGTGCTGTTGGCGACCGCGGTGACCCGCGCCGCGGACCCGCCCGCCATGGCCGCCGCCATGGCCGCGGCCGTCACCGCCGGATACCTGGCGCGGCGCGCCGGGCGGATCCCCAAACGGTTCTGGGCGCAGGCGTCGTCCCCCGAGCTATGAAACGTTATGTCGCGCTGGGCAGTTCGATGGCCGCTGGCCCCGGCATCCGGCCCCGCGCCGAGGGCGCCCCGCTCTGGTCGGGCCGATCCGCCCGCAACTACCCGCACCTGGTCGCCGAACGGCTGAGCCTCAAGTTGGTCGACGTCACCTTCTCTGGCGCGACCACCGCCCACGTGCTCGCCGATCAGCAGCGCGGCTGGCCGCCGCAGATCACCGCGCTGGACGGCTCGGAGGCCGTGGTCACGGTGACCATCGGCGGCAACGACGTCGGCTACGTTCCGCTGTTGATGGCCGCGTCGCTGCCGCCCGCCGCGCGGCGCCTGCCGCTGCTGGGCGGGCTGATATCCGAACTGCTGGACCGTGACACGCGCGATCGGGCGCTGGCCGACGTGTTCGATTCGTTGTGCGCGGTCGGGGCGGCGGTGCGGCAGCGCTCCCCGAAGGCCCGGATCGTCTTCGTCGACTATCTGACCATCTTGCCGCCCGCCGATGCTCCGGCCCCGCCGCTGCGGCAGGCGGACGCCGACCTCGGGCGGCACGTGGCCGCGACCCTCGAACGGCGCACCGCCGATGCGGCCGCGGCGACCGGATGCGAGATCGTCGGCGCCGCCGCGGCCAGCCGGGATCACCACGCCTGGTCCGCCGAGCCGTGGACGATCACCCCGGCGCGCTACGGCGTGTCCCTGCCCGGGCGCCCCGCCCCGCTGCACCCCAACGACGCCGGGATGCGCGCCGTCGCGGATTTACTTGCCGCGCAACTGTAAAAGCTCAGCCGTTGGTGCGCCACCACTGGTAGAGCGCGTTGACGTCGGTGTTGGACGCGCGGATGTGGCTCAACACGTTCTTGGCGTCGGTGGTCCAGGTGATGACCGCCGCGTTCTTATAGGTTCCGCACGCCACCTGGCCCGCCGTCGCGCCGGTGCTGCCCGTGTGCCAGGTGCCCGGTGACTGGCCGTTGTCCCCGCACGGGCTCAGCGATACGCCGTTGATGCCGCCGGTGAACGCGGCGGCCAGGTCGCTGCCGTTGCTGTAGAGCTGGTAGACGCCGGCGGCCGGGCCGTTGGGGTCGGGGCTCTGCCCGCAGTCGAGCTCGGCCAGGATCGGGCCGGACAGCGGGGCCGGCTGGCAAGTGTTGAGGCCGTAGCCCTTCGACAGATTGGCGGCCAGCGTGTTGATGTCCGCCGAGCTACCCGTGCCGGGATCCGCGGTCGCCGTGGCGGTGCCGACGATGACCGAAGCGCCCATGAGCGCCGCGGCCGACGCCGCCCGCAGCGCCTTGGTGAGAGGGGACATTCTGAACTCCTTTGTTGTGTTGGAAAACCAAGCAACCGAGCGTCTTTCGGGCATCAGCCGTTCGTACGCCACCACTGGTAGAGCGCGGGGACGTCGTTGTTCGACCCACGGATGAGGCTCAAGATGTTCTTGGCGTCCGTAGTCCAGATGATCTCCGCCGCATTCTGGTATGTCCCGCACGCCACCGATCCGGAGTTGGCGTTGTTGCTGCCCTGGTGCCAGGTGGTGGGCGACTGGCCGGCGTCCCCGCAGGCGGTGAGCACGTCGTCCTTGATGCTGGTCTTGAACGAACCGGTCAGGTTGTCGGCGTTGTTGAACAGGATGTACCTGGCCTGAATCGGGCCACTCGGGTCGGGGCTCTGCCCGCAGGTGAGCACGGCGAGTTCACCGGCGTCGAGGTTTCCGGCCGTGCAGTTGTTGAGCCCGTAGCCTTTCGACAGATTGGTGGCCAGCGTGTTGATGTCCGCCGAGCTACCGGTATTGGTGGGATCCGCGGCCGCCGTGGCGGCACCGGCGAACGCGCAACTGCCCGCGGCCACGGTGGCCGCCGCGGCGCGCAGCGCCTTGCTGAGTTGAGGCATCATTGGCTCCTAACGGGGCGTCGCTCACCGGAAATAGTGCTTCCGCTAATGGGATCGTAGGGCTATGTCCTGTCCATGCAACACATTCCGCTGGAAATTATCTGTCTGGGCAGCATTATCTGAATCGGCGAAGAAAGCCATCGGGTCGGCAAACTGGTTGCCGGCCAGCGGCTTTCGCGTTCGTCCGGGACTCCTCGCCCGGATGGGCGGCAACGCGAGCGGCGCCGGCCGAACGGGCGCGCGGCCGGCGGAAACGGCGAATTTCGCCGAGATAGTGCCCTCGCGCCGCCGCTCCGGTATGGTAAGCACCGCTCGACGCCAGCTAACTCGCCTCGACTGGAGAATCCATGACACAGCCGCCCCCTCCGCCCGGATACCCGCCACAGCAACCTGCTGGGCAAGCGCCGAACAACTACTTGGTGTGGTCGATTCTGGTGACGCTCTTCTGCTGTCTGCCGTTCGGGATCGTGGCGATCGTCAAGTCCAGCCAGGTCAATGGTTTGTGGGCACAGGGCCGGTACGCAGAGGCTCAGGCGTCCGCCGACAGCGCCAAGAAATGGGTGATCTGGTCCGCCGTCATCGGTGTGGTCGTGGGCGTCATCTACGCCATCTTGATGGCGGTTGGTGCGCTGAACACCAACACGAATGCGGCGCTTGCCGCGATGTTCTAAGCCGGCGTCGCGATCATGGTGACCCGCCCAGGGTCGGCGCGCCTGAGTTTGGGTGCGCCGCTCCTGGTTGCGGCCTCCACCACGCTGGTGTGCGCCGCGACCTGGGTGGGCGATCCGACGACCCCGGGTGGGCCCCTGCCGGTGTGTCCCACCAAGGCCCTGTTGGGCATCGACTGCCCGGGGTGCGGCAGTGCCCGGATGTTGTATTCGCTGATGCACGGCAACATGTTGGCGGCCGCCAGGTTCAACGCGCTGGGCCTGGTGGCGCTGGTATTGCTGGTGTGGGCGTACGGCGCGTGGACCTTCGGCCGGGTGACGGGCCGGCCGGTCCGGGGCTGGCAGCACCAGCGCTGGGCGGCCGCGGTGACGCTGGTGCTGGTGGCGGCCTGGTTCGTGGTGCGCAATCTGCCCTTTGCGCCATTCACCGCGCTTTATGTCTAGTTTCCGGGCCCTGCTCGCCGTGGTCGCCCTGACCGCGTTTCTAACTGGTTGCTCGCATGGCCGCACCGGCTCTCAGCCGGCCGCCGGTGACGCCGCCGAGTTCGCGACCTCGGTGCACGACAAGGTCACGACCGACGCGATGATGGCGCACCTGTCGAAACTCCAGGACATCGCCAACGCCAACAACGGTACCCGCGCGGTGGGCACCCCCGGCTACGAGGCCAGCGTCGACTACGTGGTGAACACGTTGCGCCACAGCGGCTTCGACGTTCAGACGCCGGAATTCTCCGCCCGGGTCTTTCACGGCGACAAGCCGACGGTGACGGTCGGCGGGGTGGCCGTGGAGGCGCGCGCGTTGGAGTTCAGCCTCGGCACCCCGCCCGACGGGGTGAGCGGGCCGCTGGTGGCGGTGCCGGCGGGGGCCGACCCGGGCTGCCGTCCCTCCGACTTCGATGGGGCGCGCGGCGCGGTGGTGCTGGTGGACCGCGGCACCTGCCCGTTCGCGCAGAAGGAGGACGCGGCGGTGCAGCGCGGTGCCGTGGCGATGATCATCGCCGACAACGTCGACGAGCAGCAGATGGGCGGCACCCTCGGGCCCGACACCGACGTGAAGATTCCGGTACTGAGCGTCACCAAGTCCACCGGGCTGCAGCTGCGCGGGCAGCCGGGGCCGACAACGATCAAGCTCAACGCCAGCGTCCAAAACGTCAAGGCCCGCAACGTCATTGCGCAGACTAAAACCGGGTCGACTACCGACGTGGTGATGGCGGGCGCGCACCTGGACAGCGTGCCCGAGGGTCCCGGCATCAACGACAACGGGTCCGGAGTGGCCGCAGTCCTGGAAACCGCGGTGCAGCTGGGGAACTCGCCGCCGGTGCACAACGGGGTGCGGTTCGGCTTCTGGGGTGCGGAGGAACTCGGGCTGATCGGCTCACGCAACTATGTGGAGTCGCTGAACCTCGAGGGGCTCAAAGACATTGCGCTGTACCTGAACTTCGACATGCTCGCATCGCCGAACCCGGGCTACTTCACCTATGACGGGGACCAATCGCTGCCCGCGGACACCCGCGGTCAGCCGGTGGTGCCGGAAGGCTCGGCCGGCATCGAGCGCACCCTGGTCGCCTATTTGAAGTCGGCGGGCAAGATCGCGCAGGACACCTCGTTCGACGGGCGTTCGGACTACGACGGATTCACGCTGGCCGGCATCCCGGCGGGTGGCCTGTTCTCGGGCGCCGAGACCAAGATGTCCGCCGATCAGGCCAAGCTCTGGGGCGGCACCGCCGACGCGCCCTTCGACCCCAACTATCACCAGAAGACCGACACGCTCGACCACATCGATCGCACCTCACTCGGCATCAACGGCGGCGGCGTGGCCTACGCGGTGGCCCTCTACGCGCAGGATCTCGGCGGCCGAAATGGCGTGCCCGTGTTGGCCGATCGCACGCGGCACGTGCTCAACAAGCCATGATCCGCCGGCTGGCCGCGGCGCTGGCGCTGATCGGGTTGGTGGCGGGGTGCTCGTCACCGCGGCCGGCGCCCCCGTCGACGGCGCCGGATCTGGCCCGGGGACTCGCGGCGAAGGTGACAGCCGACCGGATGGTCGCGCACCTGCGCGCGCTGCAGGGCATCGCCAACGCCAACCGCGGCAGCCGCGCCGACGGCACGCCGGGCTACGACGCCAGCGTCGATTACGTGGCGAAGGCATTGCGCGACAGGGGCTTTAAGGTTTCGACCCCGCAGTTCGACCGGCTCTACAACGTCTCGCCCGGTAAACCCGCGCTGACGGTGGCCGGCCGCACGTATCAGGTCGACCAGGCGTCGATGATGGTTCGAACGCCGCCTGGCGGCCTGACCGGACCGGCGGTCCACCCCGCGCGGCCGTCGGGCTGCACCGCCGGCGATTACCCGGCCGCCCTGCCCGCGGGCGCGATCGCCGTCGTCGACGACGCGGGCTGCTCGGTCGTCGACAAGCAGAACAGCGCCGTGGCCCGGGGCGCCGCGGGGCTGATCGTGCTCAGCGCACCCAACGGGCAGGGCGCCCCGCCAACCCTGTTCGGCCCCGGCTATTTCAAGCAGCTGACCGTGCCGGTCGCCGTCGTCGGCGCCAACGGCGCTGCGGCGCTCGCGCACGACACCGCACCGGTGCGTCTGGTGCTGGACGCCGAGAACCGCACGATCTCGTCACGAAACGTGTTGGCGCAGACCGAAACCGGCTCCCCGCACGAGGCGATCGTGGTCGGCGCGCATCTGGACAGCCCGCGCGACGGTCCGGGCATCAACGACGACGGCACCGGCGTGGCGGCGGTGCTGGAAACGGCGCTGCAGCTGGGACCGTTGGCGGCGGTGAACAACGCGGTGCGGTTCGCGTTCTGGGGCGCCGACGAGGACGGCATCAACGGCGTGATGGATTACGTCTTCGGCATGGACCGCGATCAGCTCAACGACATCGCGATGTACCTCGACTTCACCATGCTCGGTTCGCC
The DNA here is from genome assembly GCF_001672675.1 of Mycobacterium sp. E2327. Lineage (NCBI taxonomy): Bacteria > Bacillati > Actinomycetota > Actinomycetes > Mycobacteriales > Mycobacteriaceae > Mycobacterium > Mycobacterium sp. E2327. Next base: position 14,755 of record NZ_LZKE01000029.1, on the reverse strand, counting down.
GAACGCCGGCTTCTTCACCGACGACGGTGACCAATCCGGTCCGCCCACGCCGGGAATCGCATTCGGCGACGTGCCCGAGGGTTCGGCGGGCATCGAGCGCACCCTCGGCGGTTACCTGAACCTGGCTGGCAAGCGGCCCGCCGACATGCCGTTGGCCACCATGGCCGACTACCACCCGTTCATGGTCGCGGGCGTGCCGGTCGGGGGTCTGACCGCCGGTGCTTCGCAGATCAAGACCACGGTGCAGGCGCGGCTGTGGGGCGGTCAGGCAGGCGTCCCGTTCGACCCCAATTTCCAGAGCCCGCGCGACACCGTCGACACCGTCAACCGAGACGCGTTGGCGGTCATGGGTTCTGGGGCGGCGTTCGCGGTGGGCACCTATGCGGAGTCGATCGGCGGGGTCAACGGCGTACCGCCGCACGACAAGCGGCATCGGACCCGGGTGCCGTAGCGCAGCTTCGCGCGCTTTGCGGCATGTTTCGGCTACGCCCTGCGAAAAACCGCGAGTCGGTGGACCGTGGTACATTCGAACACATGTTCGATGAAGCGGCGCGTGCCGAGGTGATGGCCCGGTTCGACGAGATGATCGAGCGGTGTTATCCGTCGTCGACGGCGCAGTCCGCGGCGCTGCTGGATGAGATCGGCGTGTTGGCGCGGATCGAGAACCGGGCGGCGGCGGCGCAGTTGGGGGCGATCGGGCGGTTGTTCGGGTATCGGCTCTCGCGCTGTTCGGAGACCGAGGACTGGGCGATCGACACGATGGAAGCGGTCGCCGCCGAGGTGGGGGCGGCGTTGCGGATCAGCCAGGGGCTGGCGGCCAGCCGGCTGCGCTATGCCCGGGCCATGCGCGAGCGCCTGCCCCTGGTGGGGGAGGTGTTTCGGGCGGGCGATATCGATTATCGGGCGTTTCAGACGATCGTGTATCGCACCGATCTGATCGAGGATCCCGAGGTGTTGGCCAGGGTGGATGCCCAGGTGGCGGCCAATGTAGCGCGCTGGCCGTCGATGACCCAGGGCCGGTTGGCCGCCCAGGTGGATCGGATCGTGGCCAAAGCCGACGTGGATGCGGTGCGCCGCCGCGCCAAGGCCCAGCGCGACCGGGAAGTGTGGATCGGGCCGGATCACGACGGCACCGCCGAGATCGGCGGCGTGCTGCTCACCCCGGATGCCCACGCGCTGGAGAAGCGGCTGAATGCGTTGGCGGCCACGGTGTGTGCGCATGATCCGCGCACCCGTGAGCAGCGCCGCGCCGATGCGCTGGGGGCGCTGGCCGCGGGGGCGGATCGGCTGGGCTGCCGCTGCGAGAGAACCGACTGCGCCGCCGGCAAGCGGGCGGCCGCCAGCCCGGTGGTGATTCATGTGATCGCCGAGCAGGCCACCCTGGACGGGCACGGCAGCGCGACAGCCTACGAGGTGGGCGCTGATGGGCTGATCACCCCCGAGCTGCTCGCCGAGTTGGCCAAGTCCGCCAAGCTGACGCCGCTGATCCATCCCGGTGACGCGCCCCCGGAGGAGGGGTATGTGCCGTCGAGGGCGTTGGCCGATTTCGTGCGGTGTCGGGATTTGACGTGTCGCTGGCCGGGCTGTGATGCCCCGGCCATCGGCTGCGATATCGACCACACCATCCCCTACGCCCAGGGTGGGGCCACGCATGCGTCCAACCTGAAGTGCTACTGCCGTACTCATCATTTGATCAAGACGTTTTGGGGCTGGACGGAAAAACAACTGGCCGACGGGACGTTGATTTTGACCTCCCCGGCCGGGCACACCTACGTGACCACCCCGGGCAGCGCGCTGCTGTTCCCCAGCCTGTGTTACGCCGTCGGCGGCATGCCCACCCCCGAGGCCGACCCACCGCACGACTACTGCGACCAGCGCGCCGCGATGATGCCCAAACGCCGGCGCACCCGCGCCCAAGACCGCGCCTCCCGCATCGCCACCGAACGCCGCCACAACCGCGACGCCCGCCTAGCCCGAAAAGCCGAGACCTACGACTACTTCGCCCTGCCCCCACCCACCGGCGACGACGACGACCCGCCGCCCTTCTAGGAAGCGGCGACGGCGAACAGCCGCCATTCGCCGGGCACTCCCTTGAGCTGGTGCGTGCCACGGTCCTCGAACTCCAGGCCTGACCCGATCACCAGGTCGCGCAGCGTGCTGGACACCAGCACGTCATTCGGTCCCGCTAGCGCGCTCACACGCGCCCCGATGTGCACGCCGATTCCGCCGATGTCATCACCGCGCACCACGCACTCGCCGGTGTGCAGCCCGGCTCGCACCTGGATGCCGAGCGTCTGCACCGCGTCGCGAATCGCCGTGGCGCAGCGGATCGCTCGCTGTGGGCCATCGAACACCGCCAGGAAGCCGTCACCCGACGTGTTCACCTCGCGACCCCGAAATCGAGCCAGCTGGGACCGGACGACTGCGTCGTGCGCGTCAAGCAATGCGCGCCAGTCGCGGTCACCCATCTCCGCGGCTCGGCGGGTCGAGTCAACGATGTCGGTGAACAGCACCGTGGCAAGAACCCGATCATCGGCCACGTCAGCCTGCTTGCCGGTGAGGAATTCGGCGATCTCCTGAAAGGACTCACGCCACGGTTCGACGAAGTGATACGAGTTGCGCCCCGGTAGCTCAACGTATTTCGCGCCCGAAATGCGATCGGCGACGTCTTTCCCCAAAACTGGCAGGGTGATTGGGTCGTCGGTGTGGTGGACGACGAGGGTGGGCACGCGGATGGTCGTAAGCACCGCTCGCACGTCCAATTCGCCCAGGAGCGGCTGCATGAGGGCGACGGTCGCTGGGCTCGCCGCCAAGCGTTCGTAGCGAGCCCACGCTGCCCGGATCTCCTCGTTCCACGGCATGTCCGGATTCAGGACATGCTCTAACTCGCCCGTGCCCCACATAGCGACCAAGGAGGCAACGATTTCTTCGTATGCGGGCGCTTCAGTCGTGATTTCGGCTTGCGGAATGGCGTAGCCCTCAAGCACGATGAGCGCGACGGTGCGGGACGGATGTGTTGCCGCGAACAGCGCCCCCGTCGCGAACGAGCCATCGAAGGTGACGAGGACCGCTTCGCGACTCCCGAGATCGTCCAATACCGCGGTGATGCTGTCGGCCCACTGCTCCAAGGTCGGCAGTGCATCAGGTGTGATGGGATCGGATGCTCCTGTGCCCGGCTGGTCAAAAAAGATCAGTCGCCCGAGCGATGTCATCGCCTCGACCCACCCTTGAACGGACGGTAGCTCCGGCAGAAGCTCGCAGCAGGTGAACCAGTTCGACACGAACACGATGTCACGAGCACCAGAGGGCGACGCGCGATAGGCGACACGCAAGTCCCCGTTGAGCGCATAGCGCGTCTCGGAGAACATTGCGGAAGTGTAAGCCGATCCCACGCATTGCGGTACCGCCTGTTTGCCCGATGAATGGCAGCCCGCCCGTTGGCGTTTCGCAATGGGTAACCAGCGCAAAGCCCTAATCAGATTTGGGCTGTCAGAGTTAGCCAGGGCATCTAGAATGAGATCCCTTTGATGCTGCCTTGCAGCCCGGTCGGGATGAGGTTTGTCATGAATGTGCGCGGGCGGAGACGACGTCTGAAGGCGGCAATCGCCTGCGCAGGCGTCGTGCTCGTGGTGGCGGGCTGCACCACGATGGTCGACGGGCGGGCGCTGTCGATGCTCAACGACCCCTTCCGGGTGGGCGGCCTGCCCGCGACCAGCGGTCCCAGCGGGATCCGCGCGAACGCACCGGATCCCACCGGCACGGTGATCAACACCGATAACGGGCCGATCGACAAGCTGTCCCTGCTGTCGATCAACGACATCGAGGACTACTGGAAGTCGGTGTACAGCGAATCGCTGAAAGGTACCTTCATCCCGGTCGCCAAGATGGTGTCCTACGACTCCGACAATCCGAACAGCCCGATCGTTTGCCACAGCGAAACCTATAAGCTCGTCAACGCCTTTTTCACGTCCCGCTGCAACCTCATCGCCTGGGACCGCGGGGTGTTCATGGCCGTCGCGCAGCGCTATTTCGGTGACATGTCCGTGAACGGTGTGTTGGCACACGAATTCGGGCACGCATTGCAGCAGATGGCGAAATTGGTGACCCGAACGGACCCGACCATCGTCCGCGAACAGCAGGCCGATTGCTTCGCCGGCGTCTACATGTACTGGGTGGCCGACGGCAAGTCGCCGCGCTTCACGCTGAGCACCGCCGACGGGCTCGACCACGTGCTGGCCGGAATCATCACCACCCGCGATCCCGTCCTGGACGCCGACACCACCAACGACGACGAACACGGGTCGGCGCTGGACCGGATCAGCGCCTTCCAGATGGGCTTCATCAACGGCGCCTCGGCGTGCGCGGCGATCAACAAGCAGGAAATCGCCCAGCGCCGCGGCGACCTGCCGACCGCCCTTCGGACCGACCCCAGCGGGGATCCCGAGACCGGTGAGGTCCCGATCAACGAAGACACGTTGTCGACGCTGATGGAACTCCTGGGAAAGATCTTCTCCCCCAAGAGTCCACCGACGCTGTCGTACAAGCCGGCCGACTGCCCCGACGCTAAGCCCAGCCCGCCCGCGTCTTACTGCCCGGCCACCAACACGATCGTCGTCGACCTGCCCGGGCTGGCGCAGGCCGGCAAGGTTTCCGCCGAGAGCGAGCGCACGCTGCCGCAGGGCGACGACACCGCGCTGTCGATGGTGATGTCCAGATACGCACTGGCGGTGCAGCACGAACGCGGCCTGGCGATGCAGAGCCCCTGGACCGCGTTGCGCACCGCGTGCCTGACCGGTGTCGTGCATCGCAAGATGGCCGAACCGATCGAGCTGCCGTCCCAGAAGCAACTCGTGCTGACGGCGGGCGATCTCGACGAAGCCGTCTCCGGCCTGCTGATCAACCACCTGGTGGCCAGCGACGCCGACGGCACCAGCGTGCCGGCCGGGTTCACCCGGATCGCGGCCTTCCGCGGCGGCGTCGCCGGCAACATGGACGCCTGCTACTCGCGCTATCCTGGCTAGGCTCAGGCGATTTCTGCGATCCTGGGCGCCACCTCGTCGCCCAACCGGCGGATGAAGCCGACGGGGTCGGGGTTGCCGGGCACGGGACCGGTGTTGATCATCTCGAAGCCGAGCTCGGCGTACCGCTCGACCGTCTTCAGGTACGCGTCGGTGTCCGCGAAGGGGTCGTCGAAAAAGCCGACCGTCTTGCGGATCTCGCCGGGATCCCTGCCGACCGCGTCGCAGTGGCGGTTCAGCACGTCGACCTTGTGCTTGAGTGCATCGACATCGCTCGTCGTGCTGTTCCAGACGTCGGCGTACTGCGCCACCAGCCGCAGCGTCTTCTTCTCGCCGTCGCCGCCGATCAGGATCGGGGGCCGCCGAATCGGTTGCGGCACACAGATTGTCTCGGCCAACCGGTAGTGGGTTCCGTCGTACGGGCCGTCGTTGTCGCTCCACATCTGCAGGCAGATCTGCAACGTCTCTTCCAGCATCTCGAACCGCGTGCTCAGCGGCGGATACGGGACGCCGAGGGCGATGTGTTCGCGGTCGTACCACGCCGCGCCCAGGCCCAGCATCGACCGTCCCGCCGACAGCACGTCCAGGGTCGTCAGCGTCTTGGCCAGCACGCCCGGGTAGCGATAGGTGACCCCGGTGACCAGCAGGGCTAGGTCGATCGTCGTGGTCTGTCCGGCCAGGAACCCCAGCGAGGTGTAACCCTCGAGAAACGGATCCTCGGCTCGCCCAACGTTTTCCATCTGGAAGAAGTGGTCGGCCAGGGTGAACAGCCTTGCGCCGCCCTGCTCGGCGGCCTTGGCGGCGTCGGCCAGCGTCGGGCCCAGCTTTGCCGGATCGCCCGGCAGGAAGTCGATGTAATGAACGCCCAATTCCATTGCGAAAATCCCCTTTTCGTTACTCGGTCAGACGCTCGAGCAGCGACAGCGCATCGATGATGACGCGGCGTTCCCGTTCGGAATACCGCTCCTGAATGGCGCGCGCCAGCCACTCCTCTCGCAACCGACGATCGCTCTCGGCGCGCCGCCGGCCCGCGGCGGTCAACGAAATGACCTGGCGTCGGCCGTCTTCGGGGTCCGGCGTGCGCTGGATGAGCCCGTGTTGCTCGAGCGCGGCCACGATCGTGGCCATCGACTGCGGTCGCACCCCTTCGGCGCCGGCCAGCGCGCTAGCCGACGACGCGCCCTCTTTCCAGAGCCGGGTGAGCACCGCGGTCTGGGACGGCGTGAGGTCCTCGTCGACCTCCAGACTCCGCAGCCGGCGCCGCAGCCGGCTGAACAGCACCCGCAGATCGCGGGCGGCCGCCACGGCCGAGTCACCGATGCCGTCCATAACACCACCCTAAATTAGTCAGTTGAAACTGTCCAGTTTCAACTGACTAAAGGCTTCACGTCATGCAGACGTTGGCGAAGAGCAGGACCGGCCACGACACGATCGACCCCAGGAACGACACCGCCAGGTCGACCCCGTGCATCTGATGCAGGTGCTCGGTGTGGGTCGTCGACCAGATGGTTCCCACCAGCAGGTAGGGGGTGCCGAGGATGAGCGCGATGGCCATCAGCTGGGCGATGCTCAGCCGGTATTCGAGCACTCGTCGAAGTTTTTCCAACATTGTTGCCGATTATGCTAATCGAACCAGCCGCAGCGCGGCCTCGATCGCGAGCGCGGGCACGTCGAGGGTCTTGGAGCGCAGGTCGTGGCGCGCGCCGGCGATCTCGACGACCTCGGTCGGCGCCGCGATCAGCGCGGCGGCGGCGCGCAGTTCGTCGGGCGTGCCGAACGGGTCGGACGTCCCGTGGGTGAACACGGTGGGCACCCGGATGTTCCGAAGGTGCTCGGTGCGGGGACGTTCCGGCTTTCCCGGGGGATGAACCGGATACGAGAACAGCGTCAGCACGTCCACCGGAGCCTCGCCCTCGGCCACGACCATGGACGTCTGCCGCCCGCCGTAGGAGTGGCCGCCGGCGATCAGCGGGCCGCCGGATAGGCTGCGGCACAACGTGATCGCCTCGACGATCCCCTCGCGATCACCGGCCGCGGAGCCGGACGGCGGCCCCTTGGGCCGGCGCCGGCGGTAGGGCAGGTTGTAGCGCACCGCGAGCCAGCCGCGTTGCGCCCACTCGTCGCAGACCTGTTGCAGCAGCAGCGATTCCCGGTCGCCGCCGGCGCCGTGGGTCAACACCACGACACCGGCCGGTGCTCCGTCGGGTTCGTGTGCCACGCCGGCAATCGGGTCGAGGTTCACGACAACCTGAAAAGGGGCGAGACGGGTCCGTGGCCGGCGCCCAACGGGTAGGCGGCGCGCAGGGATTCGGTGACCCAGCGCTTGCCGAACCCGACCGCCTCAGGCACGGTGAAGCCGTGCGCCAGGGCGCAGGCGACCGCGGTTGCCAGCGTGTCACCGCCGCCGTGGTCGTTGCCGGTGGGCAGCCGCTGCGAGTCGAACTCGTGGAACTCGGCGCCGTCATAGAGCAAGTCGCAACTGCGGTCCGAGGAGCGCAGGTGGCCGCCTTTGACCAGCACCCAGCGCGGGCCCAGCGCGTGCAACGCCTTGGCCGCCTCCCGCTGCGACCCCGCATCCACGACGTCGACGTCCACCAGCAGCCGCACTTCGTCCAGGTTCGGCGTCACCAGCGTGGCGAGCGGAAACAGTTGGCCGCGCAGCGAATCCAGGGCCGACGCAGCCAGCAGCGCGTCGCCGTGCATGGACGCGCACACCGGGTCGACGACGAGCGGCACCGTCAGCCCCAGCCGGCGCCAGGTGGCGGCCACCGCGGCGATGATGGCCGACGACGCCAGCATCCCGGTCTTGGCGGCCTGAATGCCGATGTCGGTGACCACGGCCTCGATCTGATCGGCGACGACGTCGCCAGGCACCTCGTGAAAGCTCTTGACTCCCAACGTGTTCTGCACGGTGACCGCGGTGACCGCCACGCAGGCGTGCACGCCCAGCAGCGCCATGGTGCGCATGTCGGCCTGGATGCCGGCGCCGCCCCCCGAGTCCGAGCCGGCGATGGTCAGCACGCGCAACGGCGTGGCGCCGGGCGCGGCTAAGGGCAGGAAGTTCACTGCGTGATCGGCAGATACACCCGATTGCCGTGCTCGGCGAACTCCTGCGACTTCTCGGCCATCGCGGCCTCGATCGCCTCCTCGCTGTCGAGGCCGTGCGCGGCGGCATAGTCCCGGACGTCCTGCGTGATGCGCATCGAGCAGAACTTCGGCCCGCACATCGAGCAGAAGTGCGCGGTCTTGGCGGGCTCGGCGGGCAGGGTCTCGTCGTGGTATTCCCGCGCGGTGTCGGGGTCCAGCGACAGCGCGAACTGGTCGTGCCAGCGGAACTCGAAGCGCGCCTTGGACAGCTCGTCGTCGCGCTCCTGCGCGCGCGGGTGCCCCTTGGCCAGGTCGGCGGAGTGGGCGGCGATCTTGTAGGCGATCACGCCGTCCTTGACGTCCTTGCGGTCCGGCAGCCCCAGGTGCTCCTTGGGCGTCACGTAGCACAGCATCGCGGTGCCGGCCTGGGCGATGATCGCCGCGCCGATCGCCGACGTGATGTGGTCGTAGGCCGGCGCGATGTCGGTCGCCAGGGGGCCCAGCGTGTAGAACGGGGCCTCCTCGCACAGCTCCTCTTCCAGCCGCACGTTCTCGAAGATCTTGTGCATCGGGATGTGCCCGGGGCCCTCGATCATCACCTGTGCGCCATGGGCTTTCGCGATCTTGGTCAGCTCGCCCAGGGTGCGCAGCTCGGCGAACTGGGCGGCGTCGTTGGCGTCGGCGATCGAACCCGGCCGCAACCCGTCGCCGAGGGAGAAGGTGACGTCGTAGCGCGCGAAGATCTCACACAATTCGGCAAAGTTCGTGTACAGGAACGACTCCTGGTGATGGGCAAGGCACCAGGCCGCCATGATCGACCCGCCGCGCGACACGATCCCGGTGACCCGCTTGGCGGTCAGCGGCACGTACCGCAGCAGCACGCCGGCGTGCACGGTCATGTAGTCCACGCCCTGCTCGCACTGCTCGATCACGGTGTCGCGGTAGATCTCCCAAGTCAACTGGGTCGGGTCGCCGTTGACCTTCTCCAGCGCCTGATAGATCGGCACGGTGCCCACCGGCACCGGCGAATTGCGCAGGATCCACTCGCGGGTCTCGTGAATGTTCTTGCCCGTGGACAGGTCCATGATGGTGTCCGCGCCCCAGCGGGTGGCCCACACCATCTTGTCGACCTCTTCGGCGATCGACGACGTCACCGCCGAGTTGCCGATGTTGGCGTTGACCTTGACCGCGAACGCCTTGCCGATGATCATCGGCTCGCTCTCTGGGTGGTTGTGGTTGGCCGGGATCACGGCGCGGCCGCGGGCGACCTCGTCGCGCACCAGTTCGGCGGGCACGCCCTCGCGGGCGGCGATGAACGCCATCTCGGCCGTGATCTCGCCGGCCCGGGCCCGCTGCAGCTGGGTGCCGCGGTCGCGGACCACGCCGGGCCGCGCCGGCAGCCCGGTGGTCAGGTCGATCACCGCGTCCGGGTCGGTGTAGGGCCCGGAGGTGTCGTAGAGGTCGAAGTGGTCCCCGGTGGAGAGGTTGACCCGCCGGAAGGGCACGCGCGCGCCGGGCACCCCCTCCAGCTCGCGATAGGCCTTGCTGCTGCCCGCGATGGGTCCGGTGGTGACGGACGGTTCGATAGTCACGGTCATTCTGTGCTCCCTACGCCGGCATTACCCGGTCAGGTTCGTACGGTCGACGGCCCCGAGCCGTCCTCTCAGCGCACTCGGCGTGCGCTCCCGCGTGTGGTGGATGGGTCCGCCCGCGACGTTACCCCCTGGGCGGTAGCCGCGAGTACCCACCGGGTGGGAGGATGCAAACGTGCAACCCGCCGAGAGCTCGACGCAGCCGGTCGGAGCGGCCGCGGCCGCGAGCAGGTACCTGAACGTCGGCGCCTTCCGCTTCTGGTTCGTCGGCCAGCGCTGGGAATGGTCCGACGAGGTCGCCAGGATGCACGGTTACGAACCCGGGGAAGTGGAGCCGACGACCAAACTGCTGCTGTCGCACAAGCATCCCGATGACCGTGCCCACGTCCAGGACCTGCTGGACTACGCGCTGCAGTCCGAGGAGTCGTTTTCGAGCCGTCATCGGTTCCTTGACACCGCGGGCAATGTGCACGACGCGATCGTGGTGGCCGACCGGATGCTGGACGACTCCGGCACGGTGGTGGGCACGGCCGGGTATTACATCGACCTTGCCAACACCTTCGACGAGGCGCGGCAGGAAGTGCTCGACGAGGCGCTGCCGGACCTGTTCGAGAATCGCGCGGCCATCGAGCAGGCCAAAGGCGTGCTGATGTATGTCTACCGGGTCAGCGCCGAGCAGGCCTTCCGGGTGCTGCAGTGGCGCTCGCAGGAGACGAACGTGAAGCTGCGCTCCCTGGCGAAGCAATTGCTCGCCGAGGTCGTGACGCTGCCGGCCCCGACCATCGCAGCCCAAAGTCAATTCGACCATTTGCTGCTGACGGTGCACGAACGCATTCCCGCGGAGCCGTCCGGGTAATCGCTAGGCTTCGAAACATTCTTTCCTGGGCATGCTGCATATTCGGGGCGCCGCAGTAACGCCCAGGGAAGGGATTCGGAGTGTTCGAGGCGGTGAAAGGCATGGAATTGTTGGCGGTTGACCACGAGGCCCGCGAGGACGCTGTACTCGTTCGGGTCAAAGGCGATGTCGATTCCAGCACCGTCGACCAGCTCACACCCCACCTGGTCGCCGCGCTGCAGGTGGCCGCGAAGCACCCGGCCCGGTTGGTGATCGTCGACCTGCAACCGGTGACCTTCTTCGGCAGCGCGGCGTTGAACGCGGTTCTCGACTGCCACGAGGGTGGCAGGGAAACCGGCACGTCGGTGCGGCTGGTCGCGGACAACGACCAGGTTCTTCGACCGATCCAGGTGACCGAGCTCGATCGCATCCTGGAGATCTACCCGACGCTTTCCGACGCCCTGCAACGCGACCGCCGGCAATGAACCCGCTGCCGGCCGACCTCGCGGCCGCGGTCGCCCTGGGCGGCGAGATGGGCCGCCGGTTTGCCGAGTTCGACTGGGACGCGCACCCTTTGGGTCCGCCGCAGCGGTGGCCGGCCGAATTCCGCGCGGCGGCGGTGACGGCGCTGACGTCGCGATTCCCGATCGTGCTGTGGCTGGGGGCGCAGGAGTTGTTCCTGGTCTACAACGACGCCTACATATCGGCGCTGGCCGACAAGCACCCGTCCGCGCTCGGCCGGCCCGGCCGGGAAGTGTGGTGGGACATCTGGGAATCGATCTCGCCCATGCTGGCGAGCGTCGTCGAGACGGGCAAGGCCACCTGGTCCGACGACCTGCTGCTGACGATGGTGGTCGAAGGCCGGCGGCTGGATCGGTATTTCACCTTCACCTACGGCCCGCTGATCGGCGACGGCGGCGACGTCTCCGGGATTTTCTGCGCGGTGAACGAAACGACCGAGCGGGTGCTGGGGGAGCGGCGCCTGCGCCTGCTCAACGACCTGGCCGCCGCCGTCATCGGAACGCAGAGCATCGATGACGCCGTCGGCGCGGCCGTCACGGTGTGTGCGGCCCAGCCCGCGGACCTGCCGTTCATCGCCGTCTACTGCGCCGACGCCGACGGCGAGGTCACACTACGCGGCGCGACGGCGCCGGTGCTGCCGGTGCTGCCGCGATCGCTTCGGACGTTCACCGATGACGTCGGGGCGGCGCTGTCGGGGCTCGAGGAGATCCTCGGTGCGGACTGTCCGGAGCGGGCGCTGGTGTTGCCACTGGGCGAGGACTCCGCCGCCGGGGCGCTGGTCGTCGGCGTCAACCCGCGCTGCCCGCTCGACGACCAGTACCGCGGCTTCTGTCAGCTGCTGGCCGACCAGCTGTCGTCGACGTTCGCGCGGATAGCCTCCTACGAACAGCAGCGGCTGCGGGCCGACGCGCTGGCCGAGCTGGACCGCGCCAAGACGGCGTTTCTGACCAACGTCAGCCACGAATTCCGCACGCCGCTAACCCTTTTGCTCGGACCGCTCGAGGACGCGCTGTCCGACGCGCCGCCCGACAGCGCGCTGGCGGACCGCCTGACCACCGCCGGGCGCAACGCGCGGCGCCTGCAGCGCCTGGTCGACTCGCTGCTCGATTTCTCGCGCATCGAGGCGGGCCGGGCGAACGCGAACCTGGTCTGCACCGACGTCGGCGCGCTCACCGAGCACATCGCCTCGTCGTTCACCGAGCTCTGCCAGCGCGCGGGCCTGCAGCTCGTGTTGGACTGCGGCCCGGCGCTCGCCGACGTCGACCCGGGCATGTGGGAAACCATCGTGCTCAACCTGCTCTCCAATGCCGTCAAGTACACGCTGCGCGGCTCGATCACGGTCGAGGTGCGCGCCGAGCCTGCGGATTGCCGGATCACATTGCGGGACACCGGGGTTGGCATCTCGCCGGAGGACCTGGACCGCCTGTTCGAACGCTTCTACCGGGCCGACAACACCCGCGGCCGCAGCGTGGAGGGCGCCGGCATCGGGCTGTCGCTGGTGCGCGGGCTCGTCGAGCTGCAACGCGGCACGGTGGAGATCGAGAGCGAACCGGATCGCGGAACCGCCGTCACCATCCGGCTGCCGCGGTCGGTCGCCGACGCCCCGGTCGAGCAGGTTCCCGCGGGCACGCCGGACGTGAGCAACCCGTACGTGGCCGAGGCGCAGCAGTGGCTGACGGCCGTTGCGGACCCGGCCGCCGCCGCCCAGGACAGGCCGCGCCAACTGGTGTTGGTGGCCGACGACAACGCCGACATGCGAGCCCACCTCGAGCGCGTGCTGTCGCCCCATTGGCAAACGGTATTGGTAGCCGACGGGGAGTCGGCACTGGCCGTGACGAGGGAGCTGCGCCCGGACGCGATCGTGACCGACGTGATGATGCCGGGCCTCAGCGGCTTCGACCTGGTCGCGTCGATACGCGCGGACCCGGCGCTGGCTGCGACGCCGGTGCTGATGCTGTCCGCGCGGGCCGGCCCGGAGGCCGTCGACGAGGGCTTCGCCGGCGGGGCGGACGACTACCTGCCCAAACCCTTCCGGTCGCAGGAGCTGGTCGACCGGGTGGCGTCCCGGTTGTCCGCGGTCGGCCGCGAGCGCGACCGCCAGCTCCGCGAGGCCCAGCTCGACCTGGTGCAGCTCGACGCCGCTCTGCAGGCCACCGACTCGGTGGCCGGAATACTGCGCGCGCTGATCGACACCTGCTCGGGCCTGGGGGATGCCGCCGCCGTGACGATCGGGTTGTTCGACGGCGAGCGCCACCTCCGGTTCGAGTACGCCGGCGACGTGCCCGCGGAGGTGCGGGACCGCTACCACGTCGCCGCGCTCGACGCCCCGCTGGTCGGGGTCGACGTCGTGAACAGCGGCGAGCCGATGGTCATCGCCGACACCTTGGACCTGCCCCCGCGCTACGAGCACGCGGTGCGCGACACCGCGGCGAGCGTCCGCGCCTGTGTCGCTCATCCGTTGCGGGACAACGGTGGTCGTGTCGTCGGCGTGCTGGCGCTGCTGTGGCCCACGCCGCGCCAGTTCGGCGCCGCCGAACTCGACAGGTTCCGCCGGATGGCGGCCCTCACTCAGTCGGCGGTGGACCGGGTGCGCGTGATGGCGCGCGAGCACCAGATCGCCGTCGACTTCCAGGAGCACCTGCTCGACTTGGATCGCGGCTCGACCGCGGCCGTCGTGGCGGCCGTGTACCAGCCGGCCGGGGAGGCGATGCGCGTCGGCGGCGACTGGTATTCGGTCACCCCGCTGGGGCGCGCCGGCCAGATCGGCATTTCGGTCGGCGACGTCGTCGGGCACGGCCTGGCCGCCGCGATCGTGATGAGCAGGCTGCGCGCCGCGGTGGCCGCCTCGGCGCTGACTGCGGCCGAGCCGGCCGCGGTGCTCGGCGCGTTGGACCGATACGCCGCCAGCGTCACCGGCGCCCGCTGCGCGACGGTGGCCTACGCCCTCGTCGACATCGGCGCCACGGACTCCGGCGGCGCCGCCGTCAGCTACAGCTGCGCCGGGCATCCCTACCCGCTGCTCATCCCCGCCGACGGGGACCCCGTCTACCTCGAGTCGGGGCGGCGGCCCCCGGTGGCGGTCCGGGAGAGCGGCCCGGACAACGTCACCGCGACGGCCGAGCTGGCCCCGGGAAGCCTGCTCCTGCTCTATACCGACGGACTGATCGAGCGGGCCGGGGAGACGCTCGACCAGGGGTTCGCCCGCCTGAAGGCCGCGGCCGCCGATTGTGCCGGCTTGCCGGTGGAGTCGGTGTGTACCGAGCTGCTGGCGTGCATGGCCCCGCCGGAGGGTTACCGCGACGACGTCGTGGTCCTCGCGCTGCGCCCGAGCCACGCGGCCGCGCGCAGCTTCGCCACCGTGCTGCCGGCGGTGCCGGCGCAGATCCCCGTCGCGCGCCGCCAGCTGCGGGGCTGGCTGGACAGCATCGCGGCGGCGCCGCACCGCGAGGAGGACGTCCTGCTGGCGACGGGCGAGGCCGTTACCAACGCCATCGAACACGGCAGCCGCTGCGAGCCGCGCCGGCGGCTGCGCAGGCTGGCGGACGAATCGTCAGCCCAGCTCCCCGTGTCGCTGACGGTGACCGCGACGGTCTCCCCGTGCAGGAATGCCTCGACGGAGACGGTCCGGCGCGGCTCGCAGCGGCTGCCGTGTTCGATGGCGTTGGTAACGGCCTCGCCCGTCGCCAGCAGGACGTCCTCCT